>JAUVYQ010000310.1 GCA_030603035.1 Phycisphaerae bacterium
GACAGTAATATCAGGGTCGACCAATCATTGGACTTACTAGAAGAATGTATGAGTCTTAGTAGAAAACATGGTTGGAATGTGTGCTATCAGTTCCCCGATGTTGGCACGTATTCCGACTTGAAGCGCTTACCCACTTTTACATGGGCTAGTTGGTTCTTATTAAAGGAGAAAGAAGAATGACTAAACGAAGAACGAAACAAGAGGGCATAGACTTCTACGCCGCAACCAAGCTTAAGGCGTCTATGGATTGCAGGCAGACTCTTCTCGATCTCCAAGCTTGGTTCCCTAATCACGAAATCACTGTTTGCCCTGGTTATCTTGCTTTATCGGATAAGCTGGAAGAGGGCTATGAGCATGAGAAAGGCGAGCCGGATATTTTCATCCGTTGGCAAGGGTGTATTGTGTGTGCTGTTGAGGTTACGGGATCAGATAAGGTATCTATGCCGGTTGATGTGTGGATCTCGAAAACGAAAATGGAGTATGCAGAAGCTGCTAGGTTCCCTATTGCTTACGCCTTGTACTATCGAGGTTCGCGCCATTTCGTACCGGCGGATAAAGTCAGACAACACGCAGCCAAACCAGAAACAAAGACAATAGGCGGCTATGCCGAATATTATCATGTTCTCGATCCGTGTCATGTGAGCAAGTTTCGAGACCTGCAAGAATGGATACGACACCAGATAATCGGCCATGTCCTTTACAAGGGCGGGGGTCGGATCTGTCAAGTGGATGGTATGCCTAACTCTTTTGCCGGAGATCCATCACCGTTTTAGAACGGTGACACTGCCGAAACTTTTAGAACACGTGTTCTAAAGGTTCGGAAACGGTGAACAAATGAAAAAAAGCGGCGAATGGGCAACCCCTCAAGAGTTATTCGATTCCTTAGACAAAGAGTTTTCGTTCACCCTGGATCCTTGTGCAACGCCCGAAAATGCGAAGTGTGCTAAGTATTATACCAAAGAACAAGATGGATTAGCGCAACGGTGGGCGGGCGAAAGAGTGTTTCTGAATCCGCCTTATGGAAGGGAAGCTGCTAATTGGATTGCTAAAGCTTATTTCGAGTCACAATATGCGGAAGTCATTGTTGCATTATTGCCGGTGCGATCCGATACGGCATGGTTTCACGATTTTGTTTATGGCAAAGCCGAAATTCGTTTCTTGCGTGGACGGGTTAATTTCATTGGGCCTAATGGAACACCAGGAACCGCGACCTTTCCCTCTATGATTGTTGTGTGGAAAAAGCAAAGTACGCAAAGCTCGAGGGGTACGTAATGGTCGACTCTTTGCAGGTGTTCAAAAAGATATCGTAAGTGGTGAAACATGAAGATTCTACTCGTTGATGCCGACGGCAAAAGCGGCTTTCCTAATCTTGCGTTGATGAAAATTAGTGCGTCATATAAGATGCAGGGATACAAGATAGATCTGATTAAGGGAATACCACAAGCACTCCCTTTAGTTGATTATTCTAAAACCTACATCTCGTGTATTTTCTATCAGAACGCAGGCGCAGTTAACGCATACGCGCGGATGTTAGATTGTGAGGTAACGGTCGGGGGAATTGGAATTAGCCATGATAAGCTTCCTGATGAAATCGAGCACATCATGCCGGATTATTCGTTGTATGGTTGTGATTTCTCAATGGGTTTTACGTCGCGCGGTTGTACTAGGAAATGTCCTTGGTGTGTGGTTCCGTCGAAA
>JAUVYQ010000044.1 GCA_030603035.1 Phycisphaerae bacterium
GCCACGAAAAGGCACAAAAAGCACAAAGAAAAGTTAGACGCAGATTAACGCAGATTGACGCTGATTTGTTTTTAGCCGGCTTGGTGTTCTCGGCAAGCTCTGTTCTGAAAGCAAGCTTTCGCCGCAGAGACTTGCCTTCGTCCACAAGGCCATCGAAATGGCCTTTTTCAGAAGCTGGCTAAGAACGGTTCTTGTTAGACACGGATTAACGCAGGTTTACACTGATTTAACCAACCAAAAAACGGCCAAAAAAGTACCTTTTTTTTGGCTGCCCTGTTTCCTATTGAAATCCGAACTCTATCCTGTACAATCTCCCTAAAGCATGCGGATTTCCTTGTGTTGACGGGAAATGCGGTTTTGTTTCGTAATGCGTGTTGCGTATTGCGTATGTCGTTAGAGGAGCCCTGCGGGGCTCTTTTTGATTTGACGGATTAGAAAATTTTGAGTAGTGTGTGGTTTGAAAGAAGGAAAAAATAGGTGGCTGTCCCGAATTATGAATTATTCGCATGAGTTTTGGCACAACGGTGGATTAGATTCAAGCTGTAAATTTTGAGACATTTAATCTTTAAGGAGTGTGTTCAATGAAACGTCGTAGCTTTCTAAAACAGACAGGTGTGATGGCCGCGGCTTTGGTAGTTCCAGCACGAGAAATGCTCGGAGCCCAGAAGCAGTCTAAGGCCAAGAAAAAAGGACCCGACTACACCTCGCGTGTTCCGAAGTACACCTTCGCCAATACGCTCAAAGAGCAGAAAGCACAACTGAAAACGAATCCTCTCATGCTGCGGTTTATCGAGTCGCGGAAAAAGATGGCCGGAGAACGATACCGCCCGATATATCATTACGTCAACCCGGAAGGCCGGCTTAACGACCCGAACGGGCTTTGTTTTTGGCAGGGTCGCTGGCACCTGTTCTATCAGGGGTATCCGCCGGAAGACCCGCGTCAGCACTGGGGACACGCCGTCAGCGACGATTTGATACACTGGCGCGACCTGCCATACGCGATCTACCCGAATCCAGAGCATGCCTGTTTTTCCGGTTCAACCTTTGTCGAAAAAGACCGCGTGATCGCGATGTATCACGGGACGCGGGTAGGAAACATGGTCGCCGTATCAAGCGATCCGCTGCTTCTGAACTGGGAAAAGGTGACGGGCAAAGCCGTTATCCCCAGTAAGAGCTCGGACGGAAAACCCCTGCCGTATCGAGTTTTCGATCCGTGCATCTGGAAGAAGGACGGCCTGTACTATTCACTTTCGGGAGGCACGCTGCCGGATGGGCCCGGCGGTAAGCGAATTCGGGCCAATTTTCTGCTCCGCTCGAAAGACCTGGCGAAGTGGGAGTATCTGCACCCATTCGTCGAGGACGACCGGTTCACGCTCGTCGGGGACGACGGGGCCTGCCCGTATTTCTGGCCGATCGGCAACCGGCACATCCTTCTGTTCTTCAGCCACATGAGCGGCGGTCAGTATATATTGGGCGACTACGACAAGCCTCGCGACAAGTTTGTCGCTACCTCGAGTGGCCTCTTCAACTTCGGAGCAGTGAAGCCGGGCGGGGTACATGCCCCATCCGCAACGCCCGACGGCAAGGGCGGCGTGATCGTGATCTTCAACATGAACCCGGCCAAGCCCACGAAGGGCTGGAACCAAATCATGACCCTGCCCCGCCTCCTGACCCTGGCTGGTAAGGACGATCTGAGGATCGAGCCCACTAGGGCCATCGAATCGCTGCGCACCAGCCACCAGCGTGTCGGTACGACCCAGCTGCCGGCGAACCAGGAATTTGTGCTTGAAAACATCCGCGGCAACGCGATGGAGATCGTCGCCGAAATCGATGCCAAGAAAGCTCAGATGTTCGAGATGAACGTGCTGCGTTCGCCCAACAAGGAAGAGTACACCCGAATCGCGTTCTTCAGGGGCCGCGGCTACCGGGGCAAGAGTTTGATCACGATCGACTCCTCCTACGCGTCGCTCCTGCCGGACGTGGCCTCGCGGGCTCCCGAGACAGCCCCGCTTTTTCTTAAGGGGAACGAGAACCTACAGCTTCGCGTGTTCATCGACAGAAGCGTCGTCGAAGTCTTCGTCAACGGCAAGCAATGCGTCGCCATGCGCGTCTATCCCAGCCGCCCCGACAGTGTCGGCGTGTCGATGCGTTCCCAGGGTAAGGGCGCTGTGCTAAAATCGCTCGATACCTGGCAGATGAAGAATATATATGAATAGATTGCGTGCATGAAGATTGGTTTAACATTCACATTTTAACGTATAATCATCATCAATAGATTTTAGATTATATCTAATCCTGGACAATTCTGAGGTAGGTATAGACTGGGTGGATTTCTCTTGAATAGTTATATCCCTGGTTGTATACTCAGTTCTGTATGTTGAAATTGGATTTCCCATCAGTATCAGTTTTTCTATCAGTTAGAGACACTGGGGAGATTATGTATAAGCGTTCATGTATTCATGCGATTCTATTCTTGATTGCAGTGACTACTGCAGCGGCTCAGGCGTACGTTCCAGTCGATCACGATGACAAAGGGACGATTCAAAGAAGTATTGCGCCCCTTGGTGTGTTCGTCTTTAGTTAGATAAAATAGCGTAATAGACCTTAAAAGGCAAAGGAAAAAAGGGAAAAATCACCCCAGCACAGGACTGGGGGCTATATAAAAGGGCGGAAAACCGGCGGGCTCAGAATTTCTGCAAGATTATACCGCCGATGATGAAGATTAAGCCGATTATTGTTGAGAAAAGAATCTTTTCGCCAACTGCAAAAGAAATCACTACAAGAGACAGAAAGGGAGCTAAATAAACTAAGTTCGCAACATGCGCGGTCGTCCTGGATAGTTTTAATGCTTTAAGCCAGATTAAGAACGTAATCCCCATTTCAAATAATCCAATATAAGCTGCTCCGAGGATGCCTTTGAGGCTTGGGATTTCTACTTTTGCGAAAAATAACATTGACAGAAATATAAAGACAGACCCGAATGCAAAATTAAGAAATAATCCAACGGCTTCATCACGTTTATCTTTTACGTTATAAATCCAGAATAGTGCCCAGATTACCGCGCTGCTTACCGCCAACAATACTCCCACAGTGCTGGTAAAGCTAAATCCCAGGATATCGCCCTCAGTTGCAATGATAAAAACACCGATAAAGCTGATAATTATAGCAAGAATGCTCCTTAACTTGATTCTTTGATGCAGCAGCGGTATTGATAGCAAGACAAGCATTATCGGCCAGATAAAATTTAACGTTAAGGCCTCCTGGGCCTTGAGTATTGAGTATGCGTTGAGCAGGATAACGTAATAAAGGAAGGGATTAAGAAAACCCAGCAGCGCAGAATGCAGATAATCTTTTTTTGATAACGCTTTGAGTAAATTCAGTTTTTTAAGAAACAGTAAATAAAGAAAAAGAAAAACAGACGATACAATTGAGGCGTAAAACAAAAGGGGCAGGATGTCTATGTAACGAAAAGAAATTTTGAAAGCCGAAGCGATGGTAGACCATAACAAAACTGCAGCAGAAGCATAAAGATAAGCCCTTTTTTGTTTTCCCATATATGATTTTATTCAAGCAAATTAGGCCTTTGCGTCATCAGTGAAAAATGAAGGGCTATAACTTCTTCGCCTAAACCTTTCTTATGCTATTGCCCTTTCCTTATCAGGAAACTTTTTAAGCTGACTATAACTAAAAACTGGCCCATCTATACAGACAAACTTTTCCCCGATGTTACAATGTCCGCACTTGCCAATACCGCACTTCATATATCGCTCCAGCGTTATATAAATGTTTTCATCTTTGAATCCGGACTTCAGGAGTTTTTCAATGACGAATCTGATCATAACAGGCGGGCCGCACACGAAAGCGGCGCCGTAAGACGTATCCATATCAGTTTTATCCCATAATGTTGTAACTACACCCACATTTTCTTCCCAAATTTCGCCCGGCTCATCTACGGTAAGCAGTACTTCCGTATCATCCACCTCTTTCCAGGTTTCAAGTTCTCTTTTGAAGCAAAGCTCATAAGGAGTTTTGGCACCATATAAAATTTTAATCTTTCCAAAATCTCCCCGTTTATCAAAGACCGATTTTATCACACTCCTTAATGGCGGCAGGCCAATACCGCCGGCAATAAAATACAGGTCTTTTCCCGCAACTTCTTCAAACGGAAATGAATTTCCATAAGGACCTCTTATACAGATTCTATCTCCCGCCTTAAGCTGATGTATCGCCCGTGTAAGCTTCCCAACAGCCCTTATTGTAAGCTCCAAAAATCCCTTCAGGTTCGGAGAAGAGGTTATAGATATGGGAGCTTCTCCCACGCCTAACAAGGAAACCTGCACAAATTGGCCGGGTTTATAATTGAAAGACTCAGCCAGGGTCTCATCTTCAAAAACAACCGTAAACGTTTTTGTATCGAAACTTTCTTGCTGAATCGATTCTATTATTGCAGGATGGGGAATATATTCGTTCTTCAACTTCTTGAAACCTCTTCAATCACCTGAGATATTCCTATATTGACCGGACAACTTGACAGGCACCTGCCGCAGCCGACACAACCACTCATTCCTGTTGTAAGGTAATCATATTTCAGCTTATGTTCGTATCTGCGGGAGGTCAGAATCCACTTCTCAAACCGTGGATTGTGCCCGCTGGCCTCTCGCGTATACCCTTCAAACACACATGCGTCCCAGTTGCGGTATCTTCTGCCGGAGCTTGCCTTTAGGTCATCAAATACATTAAAGCAGCTGCATGTAGGGCAGACATAGAGACACCCGCCGCAGTAAATGCACCTTTCAGCTATCCTTTCGTACATTTCTCTCGGTACTTTGTCCTCACAAAACTTTTTTATGGCTTTTTCAAAATCTAATCTAAGGCTAACGGCTTCTTCTGCGTCGTGTTTTGCAATTTTTGAGCACTCAACATCATCTTTCGAAGCTTCATCAAGAAACTTTCTATAGCTGTTTACGAACTCTTCGCCTTTTTCAGAACCTATTTCAACCACGTATTTATTTCCAATATCAACCAGTTGCAAATCAAACCCTGTTTCTAAAAATGGGCCTGTCTTTGTAGATGTGCAGAAACAGTTCTCCAGAGGGTGCTTGCATCCGACGATAACCAGTAATTTGTTCATCGACCTGTTTAGATAATAGACATCTTCAAAGTTTCTCTTGAAGAAATCATCCGTAAATAATATTCCTTTAACATCGCACGCGCGCAGACCGAACAGTAATCTCGAAGCCTTCGGCTTAACCGTTTCGGTAACCTTTTCATCTTGAAACTTAAAAAGAGATTCGAGCTGAGGGAATACTATAACCTTGGGTGGGACTGTGAGAAATTCGTAATCCAGGTTTAATTTGTCAAGAGAAAGTTCCTTTTTTTCATTGTCGAGTTTCATAAACTGCACATCCCCTCCGAAAGTTTCCAGGGGGACATAAGTTTCCCACTGCTCCGAGGCGCTTATACACAAAGCCTTAACATTATCTTTTTTAAGCAGCCGCTCTTTCATATTTTTTCAATTTTGACAGCACATACCTTGTATTCGGGAATCTTGGCCACGGGGTCCACCGCAGGGTTGGTTAATACATTTGCTGCTGCCTCGCTAAAATGGAAAGGGACAAACACGGAACCTTCTTTTACCTTTTCTGTTACTAATGCTGATGTTTCTATTTCACCGCGTCTCGATGAAATTTTCACTCGGCTGCCCTTTTTTATTTTGAGTTTTTCAGCATCTTTCGGATTAATCTCGACGTAACCGGCAGGTACTTCTCTATCTAAAGTGGATGTTCGGCGGGTCATCGTGCCCGTGTGCCAATGCCAGTAGATTCTTCCTGTGCTAAGGACAAAATTATATTTGTCATCCGGAAGTTCGTCTGCCGCTGCATACGCACACGGCATAAAAGTGCCTTTGCCTTTGGCAAATTTGTCCTTATGCAGATAGGTAGTACCAGGGTGGTCTTTCGACGGACAGGGCCACTGCAAACCAAATGGGTCTAAACGGTCGTAGCTTATCCCTCCATAGATAGGGGTAAGTTGAGCTATTTCATCCATAATCTGAGAAGGATGACTATAATCCATTCCGTTGTACCCACAGCGCCGGGCTATTTCAGATAAAATTTCCCAATCCGTCTTTGCCTCGCCCACGGGCTCAATGGCCTTGCGTATCCTCTCAACCCTGCGTTCGGTATTCGTGAACGTGCCATCTTTCTCAGCAAAACTTCCAGCAGGTAGTATTACATCTGCATATTGTGCCGTATCTGATAGAAATATTTCATTGATAGCGAGAAATTCCAGCTTCTCCAGCGCCTTGCGAACATTATTTGAATCAGGGTCGCTGATAACGGGATTCTCGCCCATTATATACAGGCCTTTTATTTTGCCCTCTTGGGCCTTCTTGAAGATTTCGGTGACCGTAAGACCAGGCTTTGGCGGCAGGTTCTCGACTTGCCAGGCCTTCTCAAACTTAGCCCTTACCGCATCGTCTTTCACATCCTGATATCCCGAAAAGACGTTCGGCAGTGCACCAAGATCGCATGCCCCTTGAACATTATTCTGCCCCCTTAAGGGATTAACACCAGTGGAAGCAAACCCTACGTGAGCGGTTAGCATTGCAAGATTAGCCAGCGATTTAACATTATCTACACCTGTGGTGTGCTGTGTAATACCCATAGAGTAAACAATCATTGCCTTTTTACTTTCGGCATAAAGCCTCGCTGCCTGGATGAGCAAATCACGGGGAATTTTTGTTATTTTCTCTACATACTCTGGTGTGTATTGCTCAACTGTTCTTTTTAATTCTTCAAAATTCTCTGTTCTTTCCTCTATATATTTTTGGTCATATAACCCCTCTTTAATTATTACATTCATCATCCCATTTATCCATGCAACATCAGTGCCATTGTCCTGGGCCATATAAATGGTTGCATATTTAGCAAGTTCGATTTTTCTTGGGTCAACAACAATCAGCCTGGCACCTCTATCATTGACGGCATTGATAATCCTTGAGCCTATCAGCGGATGCTGTTCGGTCGTATCTGAACCCGTAACTAAAAACAGGTCTGCATCCTCGAATTCGCTTATTGAATTTGTCATTGCGCCCGAACCGAACGTTGCTGCCAGTCCTACTACTGTAGAAGCATGGCAGAGCCGGGCACAGTGGTCAACATTATTGGTCTTAAAAACGGCCCTGGCCAGCTTCATCATAAGAAAATTCTCTTCATTCGTGGCCTTGGCTGAGCTTAGAAAGCCAAGGGCAGCCGGCCCGTATTTTTCTTTAATTTCCAGAAGTCTCCTGGAGACCATTTCCAGCGCTCTATTCCAGCTAACCTCTTTAAATCCACCATCGGATTTGATTAAAGGGACTTTGAGTCTATCTAACTTGTTGATAAATTCATAAGCGTTCCATCCCTTCACACAAAGAGCGCCTTTTGAAACAGGATGATTTCTACTGGGATATGAACCAACAATCATTCCGTTCTCGGACTCAAGATATAAGCCACACCCACAGCCGCAATATATACACGTTGTTAAGACTCTGGCCATATAAATTTCTTCCTTTAGCCTACGGATTGAAATTCTTATGTGGTTATTTTATCAAATACTATACGCCACAGCTTCTACCAAAATACACATCAGGTATAACATTACCTAATGCTTCATGATATCGAACTGAATTGTAATATGCAATGAATCTTTCGAACTCGCCACAGAGTTTCCCCGTCTTTGGTCTTATTGGTGCCATTCCAAACTTGCTGATATGAGACAGTGACTGTTCTGTCAGCTTTGTTTAGTTTTGGCCATTATAACCCGGCCATTTCCAAAACGGCAGCTACATGCCGCTCCCACCCCAAAGCCATAATATGAATTCCCTGACACAAACCCTTCAGCTCTCTAATCAGACGCGCAGAGATTTCCAGGCTCTTTTCGACTCTTTTTTCTTTCCCCACACTGGCCAACTCATCAATAATCGCGTCAGGAACATAAACTCCTGCGACATTTGCGTTCATAAACTTTGCCATAGCGGGCGATTTCAAAAACACAATTCCTGCCATAACAGGTACCTTCAGATGCTCGACCTTTTCACAAAAGTTAGCAAACTTGTCCACTTCATAAACTGCCTGGGTCTGGAAGAACTCCGCCCCGGCTTCAATCTTTTTCTCCATCTTTATAATCTGTGGTTCCAGCGGCTCTGCGCCCGGATTCACCGTTGCTCCCAGGGCAAATTGCGGCGGCTGACCTTCTAAATCGTTCCCCGCCATATCTTTGCCGTTCATTAACCCCTTGACTGCCGATAGAAGCTGTACCGAATCCAAATCGAACACAGGCATCGCCTCAGGATGGTCACCCAATTGTGGATGGTCCCCGGTAAGGCACAATAGATTCTCAATACCCAAGACCGCGGCACTTAAAACGTCCGACTGCAAACCAAGACGATTCCTGTCCCGGCAGGTAAGCTGCATAATGGGCTCGAAGTCTTTCTCCTTTAAAAGACGGCAGGTCGCCATTGAGCCAACCCTCAATACTGAGCTTTGCAAATCAGTAACATTGAAAGCATCGATTTTGCTCCGTAAGGGCTCCAATTCGTCTATCACTTTTTCGACTTCTATACCCTTAGGCGGCCCAACCTCACAGGTAATTACGAATTTGCCTTCTTTAAAGCGCTCAGTAAGTTTCATATTTCAAATATCTCCTTATTCTCGCAAATCCCGCACGGGCTCCATCGGACACTTGGGTCCTCTTTACTTTTCTATGTCATAAAATGATGTTTCTCGCAAGTCCTTGGAAGGTAACATCTTACTGTGGTCTCTGGGCTTGTGGAATTTCTTTAGATTTTCTAATCGCCCTATCTTTTCCAGCCGTTCATAAATCAACTGCCAGCCGCAATCTTTCTCCGAGTCAACTTCGCACTTGCCATCTTGCGCCCCGCCACAAGGCCCATTAAGCAGACTTTTGGCACAAAAAGTGATTGGGCAGATACCCCCGGTGTAATCCAAAGCGCAATCCCCGCATGCCTGGCATCGCTCATCCGACGGCCAAAGCCCCTGTAATCCACCAAGGGACACCGTATTTGCTGCAGGGTGTACAACCTTATTTACAACCTTTGAGACCACCTGCACCCCGACTCCACAAGTCAACACCAGGATAGAATCCGCTTCCTCGATCTTGTCCATTTCTCTGGCGAGCCTCGTGGCCACCAACACCTTATTGCAGAGAAAATCCACCAAAGCTGTGCCTGTCAGGTTCTTGCCTGCTTTTTCCAGCTCGGCTTTTATTGTCGAAAGTGCCTTTTCCCCGCCGGTTTCGCAGACTTCCGCACAACCATTGCAAGCCAGCAGGAAGATATTCTTTTCGGCGCCGAGCGACTCCAGCACTTCCTCTGTTGGTTTATTTTGAGTGAATAGCATCTTCAATTTCCTCAAGTACCATATCAAACAACTCTAAAGACCCCTAATTCGCTTCCTCGCCAGTCAAGTAAATGAACCGAGCAGGCCAGACACGGGTCAAACGCCCGCACAATTCGGACGAGCTCAAAGGGATTATCTTTGTCCTTGACCTTCGTGCCTATCAATGCCTGCTCCAATGCTCCGGGCTGGTCTTTATCATCTTTCGGTGAAGCATTCCAGGCCGTCGGCGTGATGACCTGATACCGGTCAATTTTCTTGTCCTTGATGGTTATCCAGTGTCCCAGTGCGCCTCGTGGGGCTTCGGTTAAACCGGTACCTTCGTCCTCATCAGGAATCTCACTCTCGGTGATTGTCGGCTCATCAGGCTTTAGTGCTGTGAGCCAGTCGACCATAGCGTCGGCGACCATTTTGGTTTCCAGAGCCCTTGCTGCGTGTCGGCCAAGGACAGAATACAAAGCATCAACGCCGACACCGAATTCACCGAGGACAGAATCAACCAACTTCTTCGTCACTGCATGGCCCTGTACATAATTGCTTACCATTCGTGCCAGAGGCCCAAGCTCGCAGACCTTGCCTTTATACCGCGGAGACTTGATAAATGAATATGCTTCTTTCTTTTTAAGCTCCGGCTTTGTTTCACCTTGGGCAGGGTTTTTCCCTGAACTGGAATCTACATACCAGGAATGCTTTACATCCTCCGTGATATTCTCCTTGGCAAACGGCTCAAGCTGCAAATCCGGGGAAACAACACCGCTTTTGAATAGCTGGTCTGCTGGCAAATCAAACCCGCCATAAGCAAGAAGCCTTTTACAGCCTTTACCAATCTCGAAATAGTCGCTGTAGGCTTTTGCTACAGCTATCACGTCTGAAATATAGACATTATCAATAAAGTCGCGTATTTCATTCAATCGCCACAGAAAATTAGTTATTTTGTCCTCGGTGAGCTGTTCGGTAACTCCACCGGGGACAATGCCAACATTGTGCGGCATCTTTCCGCCGAAAATCGAAAGCATCTCCTGACATTTGCGTCTGATATCCAGCGCTCTTACATAATGGTTCACCAATTCAGCGTTTGCCTCACCGCTCACGCGATAATCACCCTCGTATCGCGGCACAAAAGGCGCCAAGTCACCCAGCACGCCAGCCGCATCGACGTAGTCCAGCGCCGCAAGGTGGTAGAAGTGCAGGATGTGTGACTGGAGGAAGTTCGAGCCAAAGATAAGATTGCGTATGAGCTTTGCGTTGTTCGGGATTTTATCAGTTAAACCAAACGCCTCGTCAAGACACAGAGCCGATGCTGTCGCATGAGCGGTTGGGCAGACGCCGCAGATTCGCTGGGTCAGGCGATTCGCATCGCGTGGGTCCCTACCCTGCAGAATTATCTCGAAACCCCGAAAAAGGGTCCCGGCACTTTTAGCGTCTTTCACCACGCCATCGTCTATCACAGCTTCAATAGCCATGTGACCCTCTATCCTGGTTATAGGGTCAATCTTTATTTTTGTGACCATATCAGCTCCTCGAAAGTAATCTTCTCATACATTGGCGACGTGCCATCCGGGAATTCCGGCTCAACGCACCCAAGACAGGGCGAACCCGCCTTGACACACCAGTTCACGCCGTTATTCCACTGTCTCAAAGGGCAATCAGCATAAGTGTAATGGCCCTTGCAGCCTAATTTATAAAGACAGCCTGCGTCGCCTAACTTCTCAGCGAATTTACCCTTATCAAAGTCCGCCCGTCTGGGGCAGTTCTCGTGAATTAACTGCCCATAGAAAAGCTTTGGCCGAGCTAGGTCGTCCAAATCCAGGGCCTGCACTCCTGAAAACAGAATCACAGATATTGTCCCTGTAAACCACTCCGGGTGCAGGGGACAACCGGGAAGATTTACCACCGGCGTCCCAATCCCTTTTTCATTAAAGACCATCTTAACGCCCTTGCACAAAGTGGGATTAGGTTTCGCCGCCGGTATTCCACCGTAGGCAGCACAGGTGCCAAGCGCAATCACCAGCATTGCATTTTTCCCAAGTTCTTCAACACTTTGCAGAATGGTCAGATGCTTGCCGCCTTTCTCACCAATGCTGCCGTAGATGCCGCCCTCAGCGGTGGGAATTGCTCCTTCCACAACTAATATGTAGCCTCCCTTGACGTTCTTTTCGGTGTTCTTCAAAACCTCAATGACCGGCTCCCCCTGGCCAGCCATTATTGTTGCGTGGAACAACAAATTAAGTTGATGGCCGGGTACCAGCTCGTCCAGCAAAAGATTCTGGATTCTGGGGCTTACCGCATTCAAAACAGATACCGAACAGCCCGTACAACCTGCTCCTTGCAACCAAATTACCGGATATTTTTTGGTAGCCACTTCTGTTCCTTTCTATGTAACAATACCGGCGGCTCTTTTGGCCGATTCCACCGTGTTATAAAGCAGCATAGTTATTGTCATTGGGCCTACCCCGCCCGGCACAGGAGTAATAAGTGAGGCCTTTTCCTTCACCGCTTCGAAATCCACATCGCCCACAAGGCGATAACCTTTCTTTTTCGTTGCATCCTCGACGCGGTTGACACCTACATCAATCACTACTACACCCTCTTTTACCATATCTGCCGTAATCGTATTGGGCCGACCGGCGGCAGCGATGAGAATATCCGCCTGCCGTGTCTGATGAGCAAGGTCCTTGGTGCGGGTATGGCAGACTGTAACCGTAGCGTTTCGGTTGGGTTGTTTTTGAATAAGCATATTAGCCAGGGGCTTGCCCACGATATTGCTTCGCCCCACGATTACCACGTTAGCCCCCTCAATGGTTACCCCGCTGCGAATTAGTAGTTGAATCACGCCGTGCGGCGTACATGGTAGAAACCCCTTTTCACCTACGATCATTTTGCCGACATTCATCGGATGAAACCCATCGACGTCCTTGGCAGGGTCAATTGTCAAAAGCACCTCGGCCTCATTAAGAGCTTTGGGCAAAGGTAACTGTACTAAAATGCCGTTGATTTTCGGGTCGTTGTTCATCTTCTCGACCAGCGCTATCAAATCTTCCTGCGAGGTGTCAGCGGGCAGGCGGTTATCATCGGAATAAATCCCTATTTCTTCGCACGTACGCTCTTTTGCCGTAACATAGGATTTCGAGGCGGGGTCCTCGCCGACCAAGATAACTCCCAGGCCGGGCACAATGCCCTGTTCTTTGAGTTTGGCCACTTCAGTTTTTAGTTCTGCCCGCATATCCGCGGCCACTTGTTTGCCATCTATAATTTGTGCTGTCATCAGCATTTACTCCCTTCGTATTGCGTGTGTCGTATTGCGTATTCCGGCCGATTAAAATAGCCCTTGCACTTTTCCTGTGTTCACGTCCACATCTATGCGGCGGAAAGCCGGGTTCGATGCTGTGCCGGGCATTAACTTAATTGCTCCGGCGACCGGCACGATAAAGCCTGCACCTTTATATACGAGAATGTCGTTAATTGGAAGCTCCCAATCGGTGGGTCTGCCCTTTATGTCCGGGTCGTGCGACAAACTGAGGTGCGTCTTGACCATACAGGTTCCCAAAGTCTTCGAGGCCGGGTCGGCTTCCATAGCCTTGGCCTTTTCCAGGGCCTCGTCAGTGTAGGTTACGCCGCTGGCCCCGTAGACTTCCCTGGCAATCAATTCAATGCGTTTTCTAAGCGGAGTCTCAAGTTCATAAAGGAACTTAAAATCGGGTTTTTCTTTGCAGGCTTCAATTACTGCTTCTGCCAGCTCAATTGCGCCGTCGCCGCCCTTGAGCCAGTGTTCAGAAACCGCAGCCAGAGCCCCGTTTTTCTCAGCGACTTTGCGCACCAGCTCAATCTCGGCCTTGGTGTCGGTATAGAAGCTGTTGACACAAACTACCGGCCGGACTCCGCTTTTCTTGACTGTCTCGATATGAGCAATAAGGTTCGCACAGCCCTTTTCCAGCAATTCGAGATTTTCCTTTGTATATTCTTCGGCCAGTGGTATCCCCGGTTTCACGGCAGGCCCTCCACCGTGCATTTTCAGGGCACGGATAGTTGCGACGATAACGATGGCGTTCGGAGTCAGGCCGGACATACGGCACTTTATATTCCAGAATTTCTCAAAACCAATGTCGGCTCCGAACCCGCTTTCAGTAACGTGGTACTCACCCAATTTCGTCCCAAGCATATCAGCGATAATGGAGCTTTGGCCGACAGCGATATTCGCAAACGGCCCTGCGTGCACAAATACGGGCTGGCCTTCGATGCTTTGCAGCAAATTCGGGTTAATAGCATCGGCCATCCAGGCCGTCATAGCTCCGTCAACTTCAAGGTCGGCAGCGGTAACTTCATTGCCTTTCTTATCGTAGGCCACCACGATTTTGGCCATACGCTCTCGCAGGTCTTTTAAGTCCTTGGCAACTGCGAGGATCGCCATAATCTCACTTGAGACTGTGATGGCGAATCCGGACTCCATTTCGTAGCCATCCATCTTCCCGCCTTTGCCGATGGTGATATTTCGCAGCGCCTGGGCACAGAAGTCCATAACCCATGTCATTTGCACTCTTTCCGGGTCAATATCTATTCGCTTCAGGTGGCTTTTTGCCAGCCGGGCGTCGTCATAGTTTCTTTCGTGCTGCATACGGGATGTAAGCGCGACCATAGCGAGATTGTGGGCGTTCGTGATACAGTCAATATCACCTGTAAGCCGGATGGAAAAGGGCGTCAGCGGAATACACTGTGCCAGGCCTCCACCGGCGGCAGAACCCTTGATATTGAAGGTGGGGCCACCGCTGGGCTGGCGGATTGCCCCGACAACGCGTTTGCCCAATTTGCCCAGACCTTCAATCAGGCCGATGGCAGTGGTTGTTTTCCCTTCGCCTAACGGCGTCGGCGTAATGGCGGTAACATCAATGTACTTTGCTGTTGGAACGTCCTTCAGCCGGGCGAGGGCTTTTTGATAGTCCACTTTGGCCAGCTTCCGGCCCATAGGAATCAGTTCATCGTCCTGCAAGCCCATCTCCTTGGCCAGTTGGCTGACTGGTTTCATAGTTTCCTCGGCAGCTTCTGCAATCTGCCAATCCTTCATTTTTGTTGGGTCAAGCTTCATAAGTTTTTCCTCATTAATTGTCAATTTTCAATTCTTTTGCGAACCACTTATTGTTATCGAAACCCGCTCAAACAGGTATAACTGTGGAGCCATTTTTTTGCACTATTTTCCCCTGCCAGCAACAAGCAGGGGCTCAATATCGCATCTCATATTGCGTATCTGGCGACTTCACCCAGCCCCTCCGAGGGGCGGGGTTCACGGTTTATTCACGGCGGTGTACACCTTCAAGAAACTGTCTGAGTATATCTGTTTGTTCATCAGCATCTCAGCCGTAGCCACCACATTCATCAGATTTTCGTCGAGCACATCGACAATTGCCGAATCTAAACCGTGTGAAATGGCCATAGCGAGGAATACGCGATTTATCAGGCTTCTTTCCATTGCTCCTTGAGAAAGATTTGACAAACCTATTGTCATATGTGGAGCCGGGTCTGCAAGGTACCTTATCTGGTCCATCGCTGCCAGGGTATTGCCGGGCTGTACCTGGGCGTTTGGCACTTTGACCGGCAGCACAATGGTATCAATGAACAGCCGCTGGCTGTCAAATCCTGTTTCTATCGCCTTTGATACAATCTCTGCGGCTATGGCTACGCGGGTATCAATATCCTGAGGTACGCCGTTTTTGTCCATAGTAAGGGCGATAATACTGGCTTTTGGCCCTGCTTGCTCTGCCATTTCTATGTATTTGTCCATTATTTCTTCATCGGTTTTCTTATTCAACGGCGTCGAATTCAGGATAACCCCGCCCTCAGCATTGATAACCTTTAGTCCTGCGGCGATAACGCCGGGTTTTTGCGAATCCAGGCATAAGGGCGTTGTGCAGGTTTCCTGGATGCTTTCGACCAGCCACTGCATAGTCCCTTCCTGGTCAGCCGCGGCGGTGCCTACATTCACATCCAGATACGTGGCACCAGCTTCGGTTTGCTTTTTGGCCAGCTCGCCAATGACCTGCTTATCTTTCTCTGCGATGGCCTTTTTAACATCTGTGAACATCCCGTTAATTCGTTCGCCGATTAGTATCATAACTTGTCTCCTTCCGATATGAAGATTTTGGGTTTCTATTGCCAAATTTGATTGATGAAGTTCTTAACAGTTGCGGCGGCCCGCGGATGGCGCATCCGAATTATATCGACCCCGGCCTGCAGCAGACAGATGGCGGTAGTAGCTTCCCACATTGGCCCTCGGTCGCCGGCAGCTCCCCAGCCGGGGGCATCCACAAGCTTGGCCTCTTTGACTCGCCACGACTCATAACCCACATCGCAGATAGCAGGCATCGCCATCATTTTATCTCCGCCAAGGGCAGCTAAGCGCTGGCGCTCTTGAATCGAATAGGCATACTCAATCCCATATCCTAACGCTCCTGTGGCCTGAAACGTTACTATCTTGTCCAGCGGAAAGCCCATATCAGAAACCAAGATATTAACCTGTTTGGCAATGTTGATGTCTAAAGGAGCGTGGGTGATAAGATGATGGCCGTCTGCCAGAGCGATTGCAGTTAGGGATTTGTAATTATCTTCTGTGACCGTGCCGATGAGACAGTTTTCTCCCTTGGCCGCCTCACTTACCTTCGGCATAACCTGATTATCTTTTTCGTCGTTTCCGCAGCCCCACAGCACAAGAGGGACGCCGACCGCTTTCAGCACCTCTTCGGTAACCCTGACGGCATGAGAGGCATCTAAATCTTTCTTGTCGGGGTGGATGCCCTCGAACTTCAGACAGATTAACTCTGCTCTGAATTCCTCCACGCACTTTTTGGCCCAGTCGCCCGGGCTGTCGAAGACATCTTTATAGACCTCAGCCAGGGCATCGGGCCAATCTTCCGGCCTGCTGTCGAGAACGTCCATAGCAACAACCGGTTTTTCGCTTGTCTCTTCGATAGAGCCGCCATAGACAACATTACGTGCCCCTCCCACGGTTACCGTTGAGGTGCGAGTGCCCCCGCTGTCTTTGGTCGCCCCAATCGTAACCCGGCAAACCTCGCCGGTAAAGCTTTCTGCAACTTCAGGAACTGCCATCTGAAATCCTCCAATCTTCCCGTATCCCGTTTAACACTTCACGCTTCACGGATTTAAGGTTTAGTGTAAGTTCGAGTATATTCCGCACCGACAAAAATGCCGGACTGTTCTCTTCAAGGTCGAAGACCGTTTTGCCTTGCATTGAAGCGTCAAAAACAGCTTTATCATAAGGTACGCCGCCAAAGGTCTCTAATTGACAATTTTCAATTTTCAATTTTCGATTTTCAATCGGCACTGTATTGTTCCATATAACGCCGATTTCTTTTACAGATATTGGCAATTGTTTAGCAAGCTCAAAAATCCTTTTGGTGGTAACCACCCCGAGTGCAGTTGGTTCCGCTGCGATGAACAGCAGGTCAACATTATTAGTAGTTCGGCGGGACAGATGCTCCATTCCCGCCTCGTTGTCTATAATCACATATTGATACTGCGAACTTAGCTTGTCCAGCAACTTTCGCAGAAGGTTATTTGCGGCACAGTAGCAGCCGGGACCTTCCGGCCGGCCCATAGTAAGCAAATCGAACCCCTTAGCTTCCGTGATTGCCTGCTGGAT
>JAUVYQ010000271.1 GCA_030603035.1 Phycisphaerae bacterium
GGTCACTTGAAAAAGACTGACCACCGGTTTCCAGGCAATAATTATAGCAACAGCCAGACATATACAGAGGGCAACTACTCTGTGCCATTTTACTTTAACGAATTGGATTACCAATCCCAGGTAAATCCCACACCCAATAAATATGGCAAAACTGGTTTGATAATCCCGGGTGGCAAGACCAAACCACAAACTCATACAAATACCCCAAATCAGCCAGAAAACCAGGGGCTGATATTCTTTCAGGTAAGTTCTGATGCCCATAGTTTGAAATTTGATGCGCGTGTCAAAAGGGGCCGCCATCGAAAAGGTGATATAAATTGTTTTATTTCTTGGATTTAAGTCTTTTTATGGGTTGACAAACAATGCGAAGTGTGTATAACTTAACCTATTACACAACAAGGGCTTGGAGATATTATGCAAAGGATTGTCGACCCGAAACAAACCCGTCTTTTTGACCCATTCGACAACATTCTGACGGAAAAAACACGTAAACGGCTGCTGGATGGCTGGGCAGGTGTCTTTCGTCATATTATCCTTGAGCTTATGCCCGTCGAGACCATCTCCGGATATTTTGATCCTGCTATGGGAAGGCCGACCAAAGAACTCTATTCCATGGCAGGCCTGTTATTGATCAAGGAATTCATGGACTGGACCAAGGATGAGGCTCTGGATGCATACAGTTTTCGAATGGACATTCAATATGCTCTGAATCTAGAGCCTGTTGCGCACGACCTTTCGATGCGGACGCTGGAGCGTTACATTGGTCTGTTCGAGAAGGACGAATTGGCCGGAGCGATTATGAGTGAAATCACCGTCAAGCTTGTGGGCCTTCTCGATATCAACATTGATAAACAGCGTCTGGATTCCACGCATGTGTTTAGTGACATGGCCAGTTTTGGCCGTACGCGTTTGATGGGCGTGGCGATCAAACGGTTTTTGACCCAGCTTAAGCGTCACGGCCCGAAAGCTTATGAGTTACTTGATGAACAATTGCGCAGACGTTACGCGCCAGGCGTTAATCAACTCTTCGGCGCTGTCGGCAAGGATAGTGAATCACGCCGTTTGCTTCGCCAACAGGTGGCGGAAGATATGTATCTTCTGATTCGTCGTTTTGCCGACGCGGCCGAGCATACCGGTCGAGATACTTACAAGTCCATGGAACGCATTTTTTATGAACAATGCGAAGTCCATGAAGAGAAAGTCTGCATCAAGAAGAAGACCGGCGGAAACGTGATGCAGAATCCATCTGATCCGGGCGCCACATACGATGGTCATAAGGGGCCGGGCTATCAGGTGCAACTGAGCGAAACCTGCCATCCGGACAACGAGGTTCAGCTTATTACCTGTGCGTTGCCTCAAACTGCTGTTGAGCCGGACTCGACAGCTACAAGCGAAGTGCTTGATAACCTGGATGAATCCGAGCTTTTGCCGCAAGAGATGTTTGCTGACACACACTATTGCAGCGATGAAAACATTCAAGCTGCTGCCAATCGTGGCGTCGAACTCGTTGGCCCCGTTCAATGCGGCGGCCTCATCAATAAAGATGTTGATCACTTGAATATTGATGATTTTAATGTTGACGAACAAACCGAAGAAGTCGTTTGCTGCCCGGCCGGCCATAAACCTGCCTCGTCAATCCACGGCAAACAAACCGGCCAAACAAAAACAGTTATGCCGAGTTCAGCATGTAGCCGATGTGAGTTTCGTAAAGAATGCCCGGTCGAAAAATGCTGTGATGGTTATTGTTTATATCACACTGCCAAACAGCGCCGCCTGGCAGGCCGCCGTAGAGAAGAGGCCACCGATGTCTTTCGAGAACGTTATCGTATTCGCGGTGGGATTGAAGGTACCAACAGCGGCTTGAAACGTCGAACAGGTCTTGGTCGTTTGCGGGTTCGCGGACAGCCGCGTGTGTTCGGCTCAATCTTGTTGAAAGTGGCAGGCTGGAATATCCTGCGAGTTGCTGCCTGCGCGAAAATGCGTGAAATCGTATATGCAAGGGCCAATGTGGCCATATTTTGGCTCAATTTTCTATTCTTGAGGTGGGCAAGGATACTTAGAAGTGTTCATATAAGCCGGAGAATGCAAATTTTGGTATATGTTCAACGGTTTGAGGGATTTTCAAAGCTCAGCAAAGCTGCTTGGGCGAACTTTTGACGCAGGCCTC
>JAUVYQ010000410.1 GCA_030603035.1 Phycisphaerae bacterium
CACCCCTCTGATATCTACACGATGTCCGTTTCCAGGGAGAAACGGACTTCGAATCACAGCAGCCCTGAAAAAATGTCCGTAAAGAAATGTCCTTTTTCCTGTTGACAAGATGTCCGCTTGCCGATACTCTGGATATCAAGACTGTCCGTTTACAAAAACATACTGAAACCGTTTGCCTGGTGGGTCCTGGTTATCGTCGTGCTGCTCATCGGGATTTGGCTCTGCTTTTTGGCTTACTACGCCTGGCCGATTGCGATGGACAGCGTTGGAGAGCTGCCGAACTTACCCTGACTGACGTATTTTTTTAAATGAATTTAAGACTTAAAAGATATGTTATGTTTCACTCGGCTACTCTGCAGAGTAGCCACCCACCGTATTATCAGACCGTCCGAATGTCCCCACCTACCAGAAAGGAGCAAAACGTATGAACAATCGAGAACGAGCCGAAAGCATCGTAAGATGCGCCGACCTTGTCTTCATCTTCCTGGCAGCACAAAAATTCGCCGAGGCTGTCGAAGTCGTGAAGACAATCAAAGACCACGCAGAGGATATCGCTAAAGACCTGCAGGAGTGACCATGAATCTCAAAGCAGCACTTGCCCTGGTCCACGCGTCCCAACGTGCATGGGATGCCGGCAACTACAACACCGCCGAAAAAATCATGAAGCAGCTTCTCAAAGAGGGACTCATCACCAAAGACCCGAAACTCTTAGCGATATTTTGCGAATGCATTCGCGAATGCCGGCGGCTGCACGCACTCGAAGTCCTGGCTATTTTCAAACGCATCGACCCAATCCAATCTGTTCGAAGGGAGCAATCATGAGCTCAAAACGAATTAAAGGGTGGCTGTGTGCCGACCCGGAAAAAATACTCGAAGCGATAACCCGCGCCATAGAACACCGGACGATATCGAAAACAAACTGCTGGTACATCATCTTCTACCACGATCGAATCTGCTGTGTCCCCACAAACGTAAAGTTCCCACTCGAGATCATCCTGGGACAGTTCACAGAAGACCAGGCC
>JAUVYQ010000312.1 GCA_030603035.1 Phycisphaerae bacterium
CAAGCGTTGGCGTGATGCGAATATGGCTTGGCGTTGGGCAGGGACCGTGTTGCTGGAGGTGGAGAAGCGTTTTCATCGGATTAAGGGTTATCGTGACCTGCCGATTTTAGTTGAGAAATTAAAGGAAGCAGTTGACCAGAAGGAGGCTGTAGCGTAGATTATGAAACCGTTCCGACCGTATGGTGAATTTCAACGACAAGTGGGACAATCTCTACCCCACCTGTTAAAGTCTTTGCCTGCAGTTGAGTAAAATCACAGT
Source organism: Phycisphaerae bacterium (assembly GCA_030603035.1). The sequence continues at coordinate 260 of JAUVYQ010000312.1, forward strand.
TTACAGCGTAATTGCCGGCCGGCGTAAGCGTCGGTGTGTCACCTCCTGAGACGTTTATATGCCTGCTTACGTCATAGATATCGCAGGAGATGACGCCGTTGCCCGTTCCGCCATCAATACGCACAGCCGTTTGAGTTGTATTTCTCAGCGTACAGCCTGCAATTCTGTTATGTAAGCCGCCGCTGACAGAAACCATTCCACCGCCGGACGCCGTGGACTGAATTGTTAAGTTACGAATGGTTATATAAGACGCATCCGACAATTCCGCAAAAGCCGGCCCTGCCCAGACGACTATATTAGTTGATTCATTTACCGGTTCAAAAGGACGAATAAACAAAACGCTATCTATCTCATCGAAGTACCACTCGCCCGGATTGTCAAGCTCGCACAGAAGGTTGATTACCACAAGCCTTCTCGGAATGGATTTTCCATGGTTTTCGATTCCATAGCTGCTATACTCCAGCAGTTTAATGGTTTTTCCTTTGATTGAGGCTATCCTGTGGATTTCTCTGTACCAGTCATAAGCCAGGTATCCGACTGCTTTGGCCTTTCTAATTCGGGCAAATTCCTTTTCCCAGTTTCCGGAGGGTGTTTCACTTATGATAAATTCTCCGCCGACCGGATTTTCCATATCGTATTTGGGACGGTCTCCGAAGGTCCTTCCGCGAATGTAGACCGCACCATTATCTAATATCGTGTCGATGTGGCAGAACCCTGCGCTGGGAAAGCGGGCCAATTGCATCATCCTGTTGTTGAAACTAAGTATGGTTCTGTCGTTTTTCAAAAGTTTAATTAAATCCGTGTCTTTGACCGGCATACTCAGCACGTAACCTCTTGCCGCGGGGCACAGGCGGTCTAATGTTGTTTCGTCCGAAACCAGGCGCAAAGCACCGGCGTTTATTCTTTTGCCGCCGTCGAAGATTACTTTCTCGTTTTTACAGGCCCGGTAAACAATGGGCGATTCTTTTGTCCCTGAGTCCCGCGCCGTCAGCTTCAATGTTTTATCGAACTTGTAAAGGCCGCCTTTTATCCAGACGGTAACGCCTTCTTGGGGCAGGCTGCGAACTTGCTTGAGCTTGCGAATCTTGTCCCTTGCTTTCTTAAGCGAGGCAAAAGGTTTTTCTTTTGTTCCGGGGTTTGCGTCGCTGCCGTCAGATGCGACATAGAAATCCCGGCCGATGGTGACGGAACAGGCAAAAAAGACACTGATGATTATCAAGACCAAACGTTTCATAATCTTACTCCTTTTCAAAAAAGTAACCGTTCACAGGTATTTTTATAATATTGGGCAACGCACCCAACATCAAATACCCAATCCTTAATTTTTTAATTCTGACACATTCCAAGTGGTAAGTCAAGTGCAAAATACCTTTTTTTAAGCGGAGACCCGCGTTCGACCGATAATATTTGTACAAAATAGCTT
>JAUVYQ010000019.1 GCA_030603035.1 Phycisphaerae bacterium
GCAAGTTGCTGAACTTACTGAACAAGTAACAAGACTTACCGACCAGATAGCTAAACTCTCCAAGAATTCCTCGAACTCTTCCAAACCACCATCCTCTGATATTGTTAAGCCGCCTAAAGCCAAACAAGCCGATGGTCCCCGTCGTCAAGGCGGACAGCCCGGCCACAAAGGCATCAATCGACGGCCTTTCGGGCCAGCGCGAATTGACAAAACGGTGGAGTTTCACGCTGGTTGTTGCGACTGTGGTTATAAAGGCCCCGGTAGGCCACTTGCTAAGCCGAAGATTCAGCAGACAGTCGAGCTTCGTTCGGACCCTGCCATCGTTACCGAATATCGTTTGTATGGCTATATCTGTCCCAAATGCAGACGAATTGTCTGGGCTAAATTGCCTGCTGGTGTTATCGAAGGCCAACTGTTCGGGCTGCGTCTGCAAGCTTTTATCGGCTATATGAAAGGCTCTCTGCACACCTCCTACAGTGCTCTGGAAGACTTCTGCCGTGAGGTCTTGAATATCGATGTTGCTCGCAGCCATCTTTGCAATACAATATCTCGCAGCAACGATGCTCTGGCCAGGCCTTATGAACAACTCCAGCAGCACATTCCTACCGAGCCGGTTTTGAATATTGACAAGTCTGGCTGGAAAGACAAGGGTATAAAATACTGGATATGGGTTTTCTGTACCTCGGCAATCGAACCTAATCGATAGGCATCTATATGGTAAATATCCAACCGGCTGGAGCCCCCTGTATACTCATTGACTATAACGAACGTGGGACTGTTGACCCGCCTCTGGTCTATCGTCCCCGCCCCGGCTGCAATCCCTTTAATCAGATGCGTCTTGCCGCTGCCCAATGCCCCACAAACAGCTATAACGTCTCCGCCTTTTAATTGTGAGCCGACTTTTCGACCGAGCTCTATGGTCTCCTCCGCCGAATTCGAAATAACATCAAAGCCCATACACAATAGTCAATAGTAAATACTCAACTTGACTGGTTTTTACATAAGCATAGCTTTGACAAGAGCATACGCAGCTTGTCATTCTGAGCGCAGCGAAGAATCTCGCACTTGCAATGGGGCAAAAACCCTATTCTAAGGCCAGATGCTTCGCTTCGCTCAGCATGACAGTCTAAAAGTCAGTCAAGTTGAGTAAATAGTAAATAATCAATTATCCAAGATGCTCGTATCCTTTGGCTTCCAAATCGCTAATGTTGCCGTCAGGCATCCTTATTTGCATTTTTTTAGTGTCGGTAATTGTGCCGATTTGCGTAATCGGTATCGGCCCATCCCAGTTCTTTAATAATTTCTGACACTCTTTTTGGCAGAGAGTAAACAGCAATTCAAAATCTTCGCCGTCGTTCAACGCCGAACTCAGTGGCTCCTCACTTTTCTTAGCTTCATCCGATATTGGAATCTGCTGCGCGTCTATAACAGCTCCCACCTCGCTCTCTCGGCAAATTCGGTTCAAATCGCTGCTGAGCCCATCGCTTATATCAATCATTGAATTCAGCGTTACCAATTGAGCGATTTTTATTGCCTCTTTGACCCTCGGCTCAAATTCCAGATGTCTTCCGCCGCCTGCACCGCCCAGCGAGCCGGTTACGCAAATACTATCGCCAACCTTCGCACCTGACCGCTTAATGGGTTCATTGCCCGCCCTTCTGCTGAGCATCGCCACGCTTATTGCAAACGGACTTTTATCACTCCACCTCGTAATATCGCCGCCCACAAGCGCACAGCCAAATCTCTCACCCGCAATGGTAATTCCCGAATGTAGCTGCTTTAATTCTTTCTCGTTAAAACCCTTTGGCAGCGCAACGCAGATAACCGCAGCAACGGGCACTGTCGCCATTGCCGCACAATCGCTCAGACTCACCGCCATAGCTTTATATCCCACTTGTTTTAGAGTTGCCTTTTGCAAGTCGAAGTGCACGCCGTCCAGCAGCATATCCGTGGTGACAAAAACGCACGTATCGTCCCCCAACTGAATTTGCGCCATATCGTCGCCAATGCCGATGGGAAAATCCGCCGCGGTTAATTTACTTTCGCCAGCAAACCACGCCGTTATTTCGTCTTCACTCGCACTCATCGCTCTGCCAACTGCTTGTTCCAATACGCAATTTGCTCTTTTGCCTGCTTGGGTCCGGCTGCGCCCTCGGTAACATACTTATTTACAACATTTACTGCACCGAGATTTTCATATACATCCGGCCCAATCGAGGCCGAATACTTCTTGAACTCATCCAAATCAAGCTCAGCCAACTTTTTGTTTGCCTCTTCACAGTAAGCAACCAGCGACCCAACAATGCCGTGCGCCTCACGGAAAGCAACACCCTTTCCAACCAGATACTCAGCCAGAGCAGTGGCATCCAGAAACCCTTCTTCCAGCCCAGCCGAAATCTTCTTCGTATTAAACTTCGTATGCGAAACAATCGCTCGCATCATATCCAATGAGGCCCTGACCGTGTCACTCGCAGAGAAGATATGAATCTTATCCTCCTGCAAATCGCGATTATAGCCCGACGGCTGACCCTTTAGAATTGTCAGCATCGCAATCAACGAGCCATAAACTGAAGCCGTCTTGCCGCGAATCAGCTCGAGCACATCAGGATTGCGCTTCTGCGGCATCATACTCGACGATGTGCAATAGCTGTCATCAATCCGTACAAACCCGAATTCATCCGACGAATAAATTATCCAGTCCTCAGCTAATCGCGATAGATGCGTCGCAATAAGTGCGCAATCGAAAATAAATTCCGCGCAAAAGTCCCTGTCGCTTACAGCATCAATACTATTATAGCTGATGTCCGCAAAACCTAATCGCTTAGCCGTCTTTTTTCTCTCTAACGGCAGCGTCGAGCCGGCCACAGCGCCACAGCCTAACGGCGAAATATTGAGCAGCTCACTACAGTTTTTCAGCCGAATAACGTCACGCTCGAACTGCTCCACAAAACTCAACAAATAAGAAGCGATAACTATCGGCTGAGCACGCTGAAGATGGGTATAGCCCGGCATCACATCTTCAGTATATTTGCCCGCCGATTTAACAAGGGCCTTTTGAAGGCCGTTCAGCTTCGCCTGCAGAATCTCTATCTCATCTCGCATCCACAGCCGAATATCTGTGGCAACCTGGTCGTTGCGGCTTCTGCCGGTATGAAGCTTCTTACCCGCCTCACCGATTTTCGCTACCAGTGCCGCCTCGATAGCCATATGAATATCTTCATACTTCTTTGCGAATTCGAACTGCCCCTTTTCGATTTCCCAGGATATTTCGATAAGCCCATCTTTAATCGCTTTCAATTCGTCTTTGGTAATCAGCTGTTGTTCAGCTAACATCTGCGAATGAGCAATTGAGCCGACAATATCATATTTATAAAGTCGTCTGTCTACAGACAGCGATTCTACAAAATCAACCGTCAGCTCATCCGGCTCACCCGCAAGCCGCTTTTCCCAGCTTCTTTTTCTTTCGGCCATTTTATCCGCTCCAAAAATAAAACCACTTTGCTGCAAATCATACGCCCTGCCGCTGCCAATGTCAACCTCCCTGATACCCCTCCACAATACGCATCACGCTCAACGCAATAGGAATCCGTCATTGCCGGCGCTGTCGAACATCTTTCTTTTTGGAGTGTTCCACTGATTTATTATTCAGAAATCAGGCAAATTTCTTTCTGATGCTTCCTAACTTCCCAAAGCATATAAGCTCATCGCCCGAAAGAATTTTGGTATCTGCGAGAGGGTTGGGTATGGTTCTATCGGCTCGAACTATAGCCAGAACTGTAATATCGTCCCTTCTTAGCTCGGATTCGGAAAGTGCTTTATCCAGCACCGGGTGGTCTTCACGAATTTTAATCTTAGAAACCCCATAGCCGCCAGTCGCCACTACGAGTTCTTCGCAGGAAACAGATTTAATAAGCTCTCTCTTTATAATGCGTGCTCTTAAAACATTTGTTAATTTTCGAGCGAATTTCGTATTGGTAAAAACCTTATAAGTGATGTATATAGCAGCCACGATAACTGTCAAATTTATCCACGGCAGCACCCCCTCCGGAATGTCAAATGGCAAAAAAGGAATGGACAGTTTATCTGCTATAGTGGGCGGCCTTAAGGAATTAGCAAAGGTCGCAATCATAGTAACAAGGCCTGCATGACCCAAAACGATAAGAACAGAAGCAATACGCCGTCTCTGGGGATTGCCGGTAATCAGCTCAGCTTCCTTTGTTGTAAATCCGGTTGCCGTAAAACACGACAGCGCCTGGAACTTTGCTAACGACCATTCGAGACCTGTCAGCTGGAACACTATTGCACCTATTCTGACTACTATGAATGAGATAATAAGCACGATAATAAATAATATTGAATTCATAATTGGCTCTCCTTAAATTGTCCCCGTAACGATGCACCTGCCGGTTTCACTAACGACCACTCACCATCAATTATCACCGGTCAACAGTCAATAATCAATTGAAAACGTCCGCCCCTTGCCTCGAAATTTTTATGATATTTTTATTTTTTCTCCTGTTTTTACATTCAATTTATCATTAGCATTTCCTTTTTTTAAGCTAATCTCTAACGTATTGTTTGAGCCTTCTATCAGGAATAGTTCGTCCTCTTTTGCTGTATAATAATTCGGACAGTATCTCATCGTATATTCCTTCTCGGCTATTTCCACAGAATACTTATCTTTCTCTTGCTTTGCCAGATTGGTTATGATATTTCCAAATCTATCGATTCTAACAACTATTCCCTCTCTGTCCTTTTGATAAAGTTCCAGCTTTTCTATTTCACTTATTTTTTCACCTATGGTCTCAAAATTACCTGTATCAATATTCGCAGCCGCCTTTGCAAAAACATCTCTGCCGTGAAACGTCCGGCTCGCACCTTTGGGAACGGCAATCTGCCTTATATCGATTATTTTCTGCTCGCCGACTGTTTCCCAGAGCAGGCCGTTATCAGGCCCGACAAAATAATATTTTTCTGTTTTCACCCCTACAGCTTTTCTTTCTGTTCCCACACCAGGGTCAACTACACAGCAAAACGTTGCGCCTTCCGGAAAGTATTTGTAATTATTTTTAAGGAGCCACGAAGCTTCAATGATGCTTTGAGGCGAGATGCTATGGCACAAATCGACTATCTTCGCATCGTGGGCAATATTATAAATCACCCCCTTCATCACCCCGACATATTCACTTTGCCCGAAATCCGTCAGCAAAATTATCATATCAAGTTCCCAATTGAATTTTCTTCGGCCTCTGGAGCTTAGTCGACCAGTATCAGCCCGTAATAATGGGGACACTGACGCCGTGTTCGAACAACCTCTATAGGAAAGCCTACCTTTCTCACTATAGAGAAAACATCGATTCCGCACGCTTCCATTGCCGGCCGCGCCCGTTCAGGATATCGACATTGTCCTTCTTCCACAGGACACTCCTTACAAAAATAGCACGGGCCGGCACCAAGACCGAAAGCTTTCCAGGCGCCCAGAAGAAAAATACTTCGCTCAAGCTCAGCAACTATCGCTTTTACGTCTGCTTCTGTATCAAAGTGTATCAGCACTGCTCGACGATAAGTATCCAGGACCTTACGCATCTCTGCTGGTGTTGGTGTAAAGGGAGGGCAAACCAGGCACTCGCCGTAGCATCCGCATCCAAACTGGCACTTTAAACGCACCCACCCTGCGGTCTCTACCTCTGACGGAGAGACTATGCGCGCATCTATCACCCCGGATTTCTGCCTTACGGCCTCACACAATTCCTCGTCAGACAACTTCGCTCTTTTTTCTGAAACTTTAGTTCTACGACTCACTCAGAACCTCATCCCCACAGGGCCGGGAATCCATTTTGCTTGCCCCGCCCCAAATAGGCACTTGCCGCCGTGTCCCGCACGAATTGAATGCGAACTCACGTCTAATTAGTGCGGGGTAATTTGGTGCGGGGTCATTGCAAGCGTCCCGAAGCGGTGCCCGCCAATCTCAATCATTCAATGATAAATCGCCGGTGGGAAATTGTAAATCGAAATGTCATCCCCGCATGTAGTCTGGTAGGCTCAAGCCTTCTTTTCCCCAATTATCACTAATCAGTCATCGATAATCAATTGAAAAGGTTCGCATCAAGAATGGATTCGCCGAGGTCGCATATCCGGCTTTAGACGGGACACAAAGCCGGCAAAAACAAATCCTCGCTAATCAGCGTCTAATTTTTTTCTGCCTTTTTTCTGGCTAATCCTTATCCTGAAATCAGCGAAATCGGCGGTTAATAATTGAATTTTCTCTGCGTGCTCTGTGGCTGCAAATATTCGACATTCCCCCAAATTCACAGCCGGTTATGATGACAAAAAAAACTGATGATCACCAAGGCCATCAGTTCTAACTTACCATCTCCGTTTAGCCACTCGCAGTCTGCCGGCATTCACTTCTAATAAAAAAATAACGGCTTATCGACTACTCAAACGCAATTGCAACGCCGATATTGGCATCTTTGAGCATATTCTTACGGTCAACTCTGACTACTTTACCGCTTTTAATACGGGCAAATTGCCCTTTTTGCTTTGCCAGAGTCACCGTGCGCGGAAAATTGATTTCCACAGTATGCCCCAGCCGAACAGGCATAGTTATGGGAACCGTAACAAAAACCCCCGTCTTGCTAATGTTTGAGCTTCGGCCGTTAAAAAATCTATTGGCTTCCGGCAGCCAAACACTCACAGGCCACGAAACGGCCGTTCGGGCATCCTTACGCTGCTCGATTAGAGTCTCCATAATTCAAGTCTCCCTTAAATCACCGTTCCATCAATGATAACTTTTATCGGCTATGTTAATTTAGATAGATTAGCACATTTAGGCAAAATGGTAACTTTTCTAAGAATTTTTTTTGTCCTTGGACATATCACTACGTTTTCGCTCTTTTTATCGGGCTTTTGCTCTTTTATGGTCGAATCATGAAATAAGAATAAGCTTTTCAATCACATTCACTTACCGCTACGGCCAATGTGCTTTTACCTCTATTACCCATATTACCCGGGCACATATACTGAACCAATATTAGCAGTAGTTGGCGCAGCCAGGACTTGTATCCGAGCATTGCTGCTTCAGTCAGTCGTGCCAAACTGCGTGTCGGTGAAGATTGTGAGTACATAATCTATAATTACAGACAAATATAGGTAAGTTATCTTGCGATTATGGGTTGTTTAGTTTATTTTTATAAGGCCGATGCGGACAAAAGTTATAAAACTCGATGCGCATAAAGCTAATATAGCGAAAATCAAGGAAGCGGCTGCGCTGGTTGACGCCGGCGGACTCGTGGCATTTCCTACTGAAACGGTCTATGGAATTGCCTGCCGGGTCAAAACCGACTCCTTAGCCAAGCTCGATAACCTCAAAGGCAGGAACCCTGATAAACACTACACGTTACATATCAGCCAAAAAAGTGATGCCAGAAAATATGTGCCTACCGTCGGATTAAGGGCCCAAAAACTAATTAACAATGCCTGGCCCGGCCCTTTGACCATAGTCTTTGAATTAGACGACCGGGATATCGACAAACAGCAAACCCGCCTTGAAAGAGGAATTTTTGAAAGCTTATATAAAGATAATTCCATAGGCATTCGCTGTCCTGATAACCCCATAGCTTCAATACTGTTGCGGCTAACGCACAATCCAGTGGTTGCGCCAAGTGCAAACATAACAGGTCGGACACCAGCCGGGGACCCAGAGCAGGTCCTTGCTGAACTGTCAGGTCAAATCGAGCTGCTGCTGGACGCAGGGCCGTGCAAATACAAAAAAAGCAGCACGGTTGTGAAAATAGGCAAGAAAGGCCTGAAAATTTTAAGGCCGGGCGTATATTCCCAGCCGGAGCTGGAAACGATGTCGGAGGTCAAATTCTTGTTTGTTTGTACGGGCAATACCTGCCGAAGCCCTATGGCTGACGGAATATTCCGCAAATATCTGGCAGAAAAATTGCAATGCGAGGTTGACCATCTCGACAAAATGGGTTATAAGATATTTTCCGCCGGCACTATGAACACGAGCGGTTCGCCGGCAAGCGCAGAGGCAATAGCAGCTTGTGCGGCTAAGGGGATTGATATAAAAGCCCATAAGAGCAGAGTATTGTCCCGGGAGCTCGTCGAAGAAAGTGACTTTATATTTGCGATGGGCCAAACGCATAGTGAACGAATTACTACTCTTAGCCCCGAGGCTGCGAGCAGGTGTGTGCTGTTAGCAGAAAATAAAGAGATTGCTGACCCGATAGGCCAGCCACAGGATTTTTTCAACAATTGTGCTAAGCTGATAGAAGAGGCTGTGAAAAAAAGGATTGGTGAGCTTGTAATATGAAAATAGCAGTTGGAAGCGACCATCGCGGTTTCGAAGCCAAACAGCTAATCAAGGCGATGATTACTCAATTGGGGCACGAGTGTATCGATTTTGGTACCACCGACAATAATCCGGTTGATTATCCTGACCCGGCCTATCAGGTAGCAATGGCGGTGTCGAAAAAGCAAGCTGACAGAGCTATTCTGGCCTGTGCAACCGGGCTGGGAATGAGCATAGCGGCAAACAAAATAAAGGGAATCAGGGCTGCGTTGTGCCATGACGAGTTGAGTGCTCAGATTTCACGCGACCACAATGATGCAAATGTGCTTTGTATATCAGGCGACCAAATCGGAGAGGTATTACTGCGAAAAATAGTGGAAGTCTGGCTGAATACCGAATTCAGCGGCGGAAGACATCAAAGAAGGGTAAACAAAATAGCTGCTATTGAAGAAGGTAAAGACCCAAGAGAAGTTAAAAACGGCTAACGTTTAGTTTTTACCGCTAAGGCCGCTGAGTTCAAAGAATCAAACCACGAATTACCCCGAATGCTTCATCTCTGTTTGAAGATTGTTTAGCTAATTTTTCCAGCCTCTCACAACCATCATTGCCCAGCCATGATTTTGAAATCACAGCTCTGGGATTGGGGGCGTTGTTACCGCCTTGAGCTTGTTTTACAGCTTCTCAATGGCGGCCTGCACCTTTTGCATGTGCTGTTGAAGCTCACGAACTATTTCCGCCTGCTCCTGGAACTGTTTCGTAAGCTCATCTATCCTCGCTTGAGCGTTTTTTGCTTCGGTAACCGCCGCGCGCCGCAACCTGATGAGTTCAGTAACCTGCTCCTGCAGCGTATCGCGGGCCTGCGTAACGTTGGCCAGCTCCAGTTCAGTTTACTCTAAAGCGGCCTTGACCCTGGCCAACTCTGTTCCTTACTTTGCCTCGCCTTCACAACCGGTCAGAGCAAGCGACCAGCCCAACACAATCAAAGATGTAAGAATGAGTTTGCGTTTCGTCATTTCGGTACTCCTTTTCCTTTTGTCCTAAGTGAACCAAAAATTTCCCAAATGAACTCTGCCCGGCTACTCCGCCGAACTGCATAACCATCAACCGTAATTTACCAGACACTCCCCCCTCAGAGTCTTATAGCCACAATTTGGCATTAACGGGATAAAACTGTACGCTTTTTAAGCTGTGAGTTAAGAGAAAATAATGACAGATTTTGCGTCGCCGGAACGGCGACGGCTAAGCAAATAACAAACTCCGGCACGCAAAGATCCTGATCTGGATTATAAAAATTTAAGAAGCAGTTATACTTTTAGAGGAGGTATTTCAATCTTAAGATGATTCTGCAATTTGTTTCTCAAACGTTTTGCTACTTCGGGGAATTCTTTAATGACGTTTTTGGTTTGCTCTGGGTCGTTTTTTAAGTTGTAAAGGCAAGGCCCTTTACCCCGATCTTTGCCCCTGATATTCTGGAAATAGTGCCAATCCAGATTGTGGATTGCTCCAAATCTATTAAAAACCGTGTAAACATTATCGTGTATTGACGGAACCTGGCCCGTTACCAGTTTCCACATATTTTCGCCGTCCATATTCCTGTAATCATCGATTCCGAGCAGTGGAAGGAACGTGGACATAAAATCGACGGCACTGACGAGTCCTTTAATACGCTTTCCAGCAAACTTCTTATCGGGATGCTTTATAATTAACGGAATTTGAGTAACACAGGCATTAAGAAGAGCGGGAGTTTTCTGGACACATCCCTGCTCGCCGAGGTGGGTGCCATGGTCTGTCGAAAACACGATAATTGTATTATCCATCAAGCCCATTTCTTCAACCCTTTTCAAAAGGCGGCCAATACAGTAATCACTGAACGTTACCTCCGCTGCATAAAGGTCTTTGATAACGGGTAAATCGTCAAGGCGTATATCCTTACCAACTTTGTTCCTAACTCCATATCCGAACAAATATCTTTCATACGGATATTCTTTGCGATACATTTTCTGAAATCGTGGAGGGGCATCCCAGGGCTCGTGAGGGTCGAACATATCAATCCAGAGCATAAACGGTTTACTATTAGCATTTTGCTCAAGCCAATTCATAGCTGCGCTGCAGGATTGGGCACAAAAGTAATCTTCCTCGCCCGTTCTGTCCTGTGTGTTCATCAAGTATTGGCGCATATTTGCGTCATAGCGGTTGTTCCATAAATGAGCAGGCATATGTTTTTTCGGGTCAAACTTTTCCTTCGGGCCACTTTTCCATCTATCAGTCTCCTGCCCACGAACCCACTGCCAGGAATCGAATCCCCGATGAAAATTGTAATTCGGCTTGAAATGATGATACGTGTCAACAATAAAACCGGTTGTAACACCGTGTTTCTGTAAAACTTCAGCAAAAGTAACATCGTTGTCGCTGAGCGGCTCTCACCTCGATTCAGGAAGGACACTCTTTCCCGTGTGATATACCCTTCGGCAGGGAATGGTGGGCAGTCCTTCCGCACTGGCGTCAGCGAACAATACGCTCTCTTTTGCAAACTTATCGAGATAAGGTGTTTTTATACGGGTACTGCCGTAACAGCCAAGATGGTCGGCCCGCCAGGTATCTGCGATAATTACAATCATATTAAGCCCGTTGGGTTTTGAGGTCTTAGCAATCCTGGGAGTCTGCTTTGCTGCGGTTTTTAAATCTCCCGTCCAGATGGGCATTTTTGATTCCTTCTCTTTCGGCTTCTTCGCACCGCCGGTGAGCAAACCCATCGCGCCCATTCCGGCTGCTGTTCCAATAAAACCCCTTCTCGTTAATAAGTTTTTATCTTTCTTTTGTGTGCGGGAAGATTTTTCTTTTGCTGCTCTCTTTTTTTTATCTGACATAATCACTCTCCTTGAAAAAAGTTGTATCTATATCACCCTCTTTGAGGCCAAAAGCCGCGAAGATATTTACACCCAATAACACAGAACTGTCAAACTTTTGCGGGGACGCGTTTTGGTTTTGTGGGGATTTTTTCTATCGCTGCCCTTATCCTCTCTCTGCCGGCCAGGGTTTTGCGGCGAAGCTTTTCTGCGGGGCTGGTGCCTATCGAGCGCAATTTCCTGTATCTGTTCTCAAGCAGATTTTCAATCTTTGTGCGTTTCAGGTCCCGCAGTGTTTTGACAATATATCTCTCGACATTATAAACGGTGTCGTGAACATTGCGATGTGCGCCACCGAGCGGTTCGGGAATAACTGCGTCAACCAGCTCCAGCTTATACAAATCCTTGCTCGTCAATTTAAGTGCCTCGGCGGCATGGGCGGCCTGTGAGCCGTCGCGCCACAGGATTGCGGCACAGCCCTCAGGTGATATCACGGAATAATATGCGAACTCAAGCATTGCCAGGCGGTCGCCTACGCCTATACCGAGAGCGCCGCCCGAACCACCCTCACCGATACATATACAAACTATCGGCACCCTTAAACGTGACATCTCCAGGAGATTGGCCGCTATTGCCCGGGCCTGGCCCCGCTCTTCCGCCCCAATGCCCGGATAGGCGCCCGGCGTGTCAATGAGCGTAACGACAGGAATACCATACTTTTCAGCGAATTTCATTTTGATTAGTGCCTTGCGATAACCTTCGGGATTGGCGCATCCGAAATTACAGACAACCTTTTCCTTTGTGTTTTTGCCCTTATTTTGACCGACAACCAATACTTTCTCTCTGCCGATTTGCCCAAATCCCGTTATGATTGCGCGGTCGTCGCCGAAGCATCTGTCGCCGTGCAGCTCGCGGAAATCTTTTACCATCAGGTTAAGATAATCATTGAGCAAGGGCCTTTTCGGATGACGTGCCACCTGAACGGTTTGCCAGGCGGTCAGATTTGAATAGATTCGTTTTAGTTCAGTAACCTGCTCTCTTTGTAAGCCGCGAATCTCGGCAGAATAGTCAATGCCTTTGATTGAACTGAGCCTGCGCAGCTCGTTCATCTGGCGGTCGAGGTCGGCTACTTTTTCCTCAAAATCGAGATGGTCGCCGTCTCTGAATTTATTGTAATCATCCGGCATTTTATGCACACGACGAAAATGTCCACAAAAAAACCCTGCCCACAAACGGCGGGCGGGACGTCCTTTTCTTTCGCCATATCCGTTGGCTCTTTTATCTTTAATTCGACATACTAACATTTTAGCAACATAAATCAAAGAAAAAATTTGACATCTGCGATAGTTTACTATACTTTTTAGCAGAATCCATTTTGTGGTGTATTTCCATAAGGTCTTTATTTTGAAAGACTTAAGACAAATAACAGTAATAGGTCTCGGCCTTTTAGGCGGCTCGATAACTTTAACGGTTTTACGCTCCCTTTCCGGCGTAAAAACGGTAGGCCACACCCACCGCCCCGCTACTCGCCGAAAAGCAAAAGAATTGGGAGTCGCAACCGAAATCGTCGATTGTCTAAGTGAGAGTGTATCTGAGGCAGACCTTGTCATCCTGGCCACGCCTATATGTACCTTTGAGAAAATCTTCAGCCAAATTGGCGACGCATTGCCGAGAGGCTGTATTGTTACTGACGTCGGCTCGACAAAAGTTCTGCCTCACCACTGGGCGGCAGGGAAGCTGCCGAAAACCGTCCACTACGTCGGCTCACATCCAATTGCCGGCTCGGAACAAAGGGGTGTCGAATTCACCAGAGACGATTTGTTTGACCGGGCCATTTGCATTTTGACAACGACAAAAAAGACCAACCGCCGGGCGGTGCAAACACTTAAGAAATTTTGGTCGGCGCTCGGCTGCTCTGTGAAGTTAATGACACCGGCTGAGCATGATAGAATCTTTGCGAATATAAGCCATCTGCCGCATATATTAGCAGCGGCATTGATAAACACCAATAATAGCGAGGAGATGAAATTTGCGGGAAAGGGCTTTATGGATACCTCGCGAATAGCATCGGGACCGGCTAATATCTGGGCTGACGTACTGTTGACAAACACTGCCAATACCACCCGAGGCATCAATAAAATTATCGCCGAACTATTGAAGCTAAAAAAAGCAATCAAAAGCCAAAATAAAAAACAAATCGAAAAGCTGCTGGAGGCGGCAAGAAACAAGCGCGCTGCAATGATAAACTACAAAATAAAAAAGAAGGAATTAATATCGTGAGGCAATGGCGTTTCGAGGTTTTTAACCGGTCGGGCTTTACCGACGTGCACGGCAACAGCGTATTGGAAGATATCAAGGAGCTGGGCATCAGCTCGGTCGAAGCGGTCCAGTCAGCTAAAGTTTTTCTGATTGAGGCCGATTTCGATGAGGGTTTTGCGCAGCGTGTGGGTAAAGAGCTTCTGACCGACCCGGTCTGCGAAGAGTATTATATAGGCAGAAGCGGCCCGCCGGCAGGACTGGCAAAGGCAACACTAATCGAGGTGCATCTGAAAAGCGGGGTTACCGACCCCGTAGCAGAATCCGTAATGGCAGCAATAGCTGATATGGCTGTTACAGCCAACAATGTTCGAACCGCACGAAAGTATGTCCTGCTGGGCGATATTACCCAGAGCCAGACCGATACAATCGCAAAGAAAATCCTGGCAAACGACTGCATCGAAGATGTAATAGTCGGCAACGAAGCTGAGCCGCCAAGCCCGCATCTAAAACCATACGAATTGCAGATAGTACACTGGCCCATACGCGAGCTTGACGATGATGGATTAGTCGCGCTGAGCAAAAAAAAGGACCTGTTTTTGAATCTGGTTGAGATGCAGACGATTCAAAAATACTTTAAGGAACTCGGTAGAGAGCCCACCGACGTTGAACTCGAAGCAATCGCGCAGACCTGGAGCGAGCACTGCGTCCATAAAACGCTCAAAAGCTCTGTGGATATGTCAATCGACGGCGAGCAGGTTCATTTCGATAATCTGTTAAAAGACACTGTTTTCAAAGCCACCAAACAGCTCAATAAGGACTGGTGCATATCCGTCTTTGTCGATAACGCCGGCGTGGTGGAATTTGACGAGGATTCGGCGGTTTGTTTCAAGGTCGAAACTCATAATCGTCCGTCGGCCCTTGACCCTTACGGCGGCTCAGCCACGGGCATTGGCGGTGTAATCCGTGACCCGATGGGGACAGGCATGGGTGCAAGGCCCATCGCTAACACAGATATATTTTGCTTCGGCCCGCCGGACAAAAAACTCGAAGATATCCCCAAAGGAGTCCTGCATCCGAGAAGGATTATGAAAGGCGTGGTGGCCGGCGTCCGCGACTACGGCAACAGGATGGGAATACCAACGGTCAACGGCGCAATTTATTTCGACGAAAGATACTTAGCTAATCCGTTAGTCTATTGCGGCAACATCGGCCTGATGGACAAA
The DNA here is from genome assembly GCA_030603035.1 of Phycisphaerae bacterium. The sequence goes on from JAUVYQ010000019.1 coordinate 14,631, forward strand.
GATAAATGCTTCGAGAATCCACAAAGCGGGAACCTGGTTATGGTAGTCGGCGGCCGAACAGGGCGAGACGGGATACACGGAGCAACTTTTTCAAGCGGCGAAATAACGCATGAGTATGAAGCAATCTTTTCCCACGCTGTCCAAATCGGCAATCCGATAACAGAAAAGAAAATGTTAGACGTGCTTCTTCAGGCGAATGACGCCGGTTTGTACGAGGCAATCGCCGACTGCGGAGCCGGCGGATTAAGCGGTGCGGTGGGTGAAATGGGGGAAAACCTCGGAGTAGAAGTCGATCTGGAGAAAGTGCCGTTAAAGTATGCCGGCCTTAACTATAAAGAAATCTGGATTAGTGAAGCCCAGGAAAGAATGGTCATAGCCGTCAAGCCAGAAAACCTAAAAGCCATAAAGAAGATTTTCGACGGTGAAAACGTCGAGTCAACGGTAATAGGTAAATTCACCAGCGATAAAAAGTTGATATTGCGATACAACGGCCGGCAGGTAGCCGAGCTCGATATGGAGTTTTTGCACGACGGCGTACCTAAATACTCTCGCAAGGCAGTCTGGAAAAGTCCGCAGCTCAGCGAGCCGAGCATAGCTGGAAAAGACAATTATAACGATGAGCTTTTGCGAATTCTTTCATCTTATAACGTCGCCAGCAAGGAATGGGTAATCCGTCAATACGACCACGAGGTTCAGGGCAGCTCTGTTGTCAAGCCGTTAACAGGCGTAAATAACGACGGCCCCGGTGACGCAGCGGTGATAAGGCCCAAGTTCAACTCGGACAAAGGTATTGCCATTAGTTGTGGAATGAATCCACTCTACGGTGACATTGACCCGTATTGGATGGCACTGGCCGGCATCGATGAGGCAATCCGCAATTCGATATGTGTGGGCGGTCGAGCCGACAGGATTGCCCTGCTGGACAACTTCTGCTGGGGTAACTGCACAAGGCCCGAAACATTCGGCGCATTAGTGCGAGCGGCCCAGGCCTGCTATGACGGCGCAATCGGCTTCGAAGCACCGTTTATCTCCGGCAAGGATTCGCTGAATAATGAATTTTCCTGCGAAGATGGAACGCAAATTTCCATCCCATCGACACTTTTAATAAGTGCGATGTCGATAGTTGATGACGTCAATAAGTGTGTAACAATGGACGCAAAGAGAGCATCTAATCTGCTTTTTATAGTGGGCGAAACGAAAAATGAATTAGGCGGCTCACACTACTACAAAATCAATGGCCAACTCGGGGCCAATGTCCCGAAGGTGGACCTCGAAGCAGCTCCCAGAATTGCCGAAAGGATTTCCACCGCAATAGCTGATGGCCTTATTGTCAGCTGTCACGATTGCTCGGAAGGCGGCCTGGCCGTCGCACTTGCAGAGATGGCCTTTGCCGGCGGACTGGGTATAGAAGCAGATCTGCGGGGCCTGCCGAAAAGCGATGACTGTTCGCGAACAGATGCACAGCTTTTCAGCGAATCAAACTCCCGCTATGTCGTAGAAGTTGGGCCGGAAAACTACGATGCCTTTGCAAAGCTGATGCTCAATTTGCCATTCGGCCAAATCGGGAAGGTGACAGAGGACAGAAGACTTCTTATAAGAACAGAAGAAGGCAAAACAGTTATTGATATGGATATAGATTCATTAAAGCAGGCGTGGCAAAAGCCGTTTGACTGGTAGGTGGGAATTTACGATTCATTATTTAATATTTACTATTGAAGCGACAAAGAAAGGTTTAGCCACATAGAGTATTAAGGAAGATGAGTGTAAATAATATGAGGATGCGCTGGGCCTTATTGGTTGTAACTATTATCACCGCCGAGGGGCTATGGGCTTATACTCCTCCTGATATTCCGAAGGAAAAGATACCTTCCGATATTCCAGCCGAGGTGAGAGAACAAATTGAAAAATTGTATTCCTCGGCCCCAGCAGCACGCTTGGTTGCTGCTGAAAAACTGGGGAGAATGAGTGAGCGAGCAGTTCCAGCCATACCATTTTTGGTTGAACTTTTAGGAGATGATACACTGCTGTTAGGTGGATGGAAGGGAGCTTCACCAGGCACAGCAGCCGCGGAATCCCTTGGTAAAATCGGAGGTCCTTCGGTAAAGCCCCTTATTGCTGCCCTGAAAGATGAGAACCCTGTGAGGCGCCGAAATACAACCCGGGCGCTAGTAGAGATTGACGTGGATGCGGTAGAGGAATTGATAGCTGCGTTAAAAGATAAAAATCCAAATGTCCGGGGACAGGCAGCAATGGCTTTGGGAGAAATAAAAGATAGGCGTACGGTAGAACCTTTGATTTCAATAGCCAAAGACCCAGAACCATTTGTTCGGGCCAACGTCGTCCGGGCACTTGGTGAAATAGGAGATTACCAGGCATCAATCGTTTTGATTTCCGCCCTACAGGATGAAAATGCCCAGGTAAGAAGAAACACTGCAAGAGCGTTCTTCACGATTCGAACCCCACAGGCTGTCGAAGGTTTGGTGCCGCACTGGGAGATAAAGATGGAGAGGTCCGACAAGCTGCTGCGTGGGCCCTGGGAGGCATAGAAGACACTCGCGCTATAGCAGCACTGAAAATTACCCTAAAAGACCAAAAGTACTACGTTCGCAGCTCGGCAGCATGGGCACTGGGAAATATAGGGGATGCTCGAGCGGTAGAGCAGTTGATTCTCGCCTTAGATGCTGAACATCACGATGTCCGAGGAAGAGCGATATGGGCACTGGGACAAATAGGCGATCATCGTGCAATGGAATCTTTGGTTGCTTGCCTGAAAGATAAACTAAGGGAAAATCGAATGTTTGCGGCAGAAGCGCTTGGGAAAATAAAAGACCCGCGTGCAGTAGAACCGCTAATTGATACATTCAATGATGAGAACCGGCAAGTTAGAGCTGCTGTAACACAAGCACTGGGTGAGATAGGGGATACTCGCGCAACAGCCATTCTCATCAGGGCATTGAAGACAAATGACCCAATGGATACAGACCGCTTAGTAAAACGAAGAGCGGCGAAAGCTCTGGGCAAGCTCAAAAGTAGGCAAGCAGTAAAACCTCTCATTGACGTCCTTTCAGACAAGAAAAATATCAGGGTTGTCAGAAGAGCAACGGCCAGAGCGCTTGGAGAAATAAATGATCCTCGGGCCATAGAACCTTTGCTTGAAATCTTGTTAGCATGGGAGAAAGAGCATATTGAACTACGGGAAGAAGCGGGACGTGCGCTGGGAAAGATAGACGCACCTCAAGTATTAGAACCTTTTTTGGCAGCATTGAAGAACAAGCATGAGAATTGCTATAAGCGGGAAAGAGCAGCCTGGCTACTGGGAAAGATAGGGAACGTTAAGGCAGTAGAAGGTTTGGCCGCTGTTCTGGAGGACGAAAGCGAGGACGTTGAGATGCGATGTTCGGCAGCATCTGCGCTGAGGCAAACAAAGTACCCTTATGCGATAGACGTTTTGGTTGCTGCACTAAAGGATAAGGATTCACGTGTGCGAAGCAGAGCTGCAGTAGCACTGGGAAGTATAAAGGATACGATTGCAATTGACCCTTTGGTCGCCACTCTAAAAGACGAGCATCCAGACGTGCGAATGAGTTCAGCATTGGCACTGGCAGATATTAATAACCAACACGCAATCAAACCTTTGATAGATTTCCTAAAAGATGAGGATTCCAAAGTACAAGAAACGGCTGCGTGGCAGTTGCAGAGAATAACAGGGAAAAGATTTGGCAAAGATAGTATAAAATGGCAGAAGTGGTGGAAATACAACAAGAATGATATCTGCAGACAATAATCTTGGTTTACTGTTTAGAGGAACTTTCTCCGGTTACTATGACGGAAGGTTAATATTGGACCTCCGGTGAAGACAAAGCTAAACAATAAATGCCTGGGATGAACACTGGGCTTAAATGGGAAACTTAGGATTAATGGAAGAGGTGAACCCCATTAGAAATTCTAAAGCGGGGAATGTGATACAAAAATGGAAGGTTCCTAACAGGATAATAATATGATACAAAAAGGGAAAATTTCTAACGGGGTAAAGGCAATAGTCTTGCGGGCGGCGGGGATAAATTGCGACCTGGAAACTGAGCACGCACTTGAGCTGGCAGGCGCAGAAGCTCGGCGTGTGCATATAAACAGGATAATCGAGGACAAAAGTGCGCTGGATACGTTCCAGATAATCGTTTTTCCCGGCGGCTTTAGCTACGGCGACGACGTGGCTGCGGGTAAAATCTTAGCAAATCAAATCGTACATCACCTTTACGAGCCGATACAAAAATTTATTGATGACGGCAAATTGGTGCTCGGAATTTGCAACGGCTTCCAGGTGCTGGTCAAGGCGGGAATCCTGCCAGGTGACAACTCAGGCGGCAAGCAGGGAACCGTTACAATAACATACAATGACAGCGGCAAGTTCGAGGACAGATGGGTATATCTCGCTCCGCAAACCGAAAAGTGCATCTTCATTGAGCCGGGCAGGCAAATCTATCTGCCGGTCGCACACGGTGAGGGCAAAGTCGTTACCAAAGACACAGACACTCTTGAGAAATTAAAGTCCGACGGACACGTTGCATTCAAATATGTGGATGAAAACGGCAAAGAAGGTGATTACCCCATCAATCCAAACGGCTCGGTGGATTCAATAGCCGGCTTGACGGATACGACCGGGAGGGTCCTGGGACTAATGCCTCATCCGGAAAGGCACTTTCGGCCAACTCAACACCCGCATTGGTCCCGCCTGAAAAACAAACACGATGGCGATGGAATGACAATCTTCAACAACGCCGTCAAATACATACAAGAAAACTTTTAACAGCGCCGGAAGTCCATCTGTTCCGCGAAGAATAGAAATAGGTGTAACTGTCAGCTATTTGCGTATGAGGAAAGGCAGTTGCGTGAAATGGTCAAAGATGAGGTTAAAATAATTCAAGAATAGAACGCTGGGATTCAGGAAGCCGTGTATAGAATGAAAAAAAGAAAGGTTTAAAGATGACGGTTGAGTATCTGCCATCTTCTACCTGGATACCGCTCTTGTGGTACCTCAAGGCAAGTTCGATTATCATAGTAATTTTAGCTATCATCGTTCTGATAATGGTGAAACTGCGTTTTCGAAACAGATGGCTTAAGATTACCAAGTTCGTAGTTTGCATCTTCATTATCTTAGTAACTTTGGGTTGTTCAATCCTCCTTTTTGCTTTGGGCAGGCCTATGAGGCCGATGGAAAGGAAAATTGCTCATACCTTACAAAAGATGCCTTACTATCTATCGGTCCCGGCGAATCTGCATTACCAGGTCAGCATGTCACGCAAAGATAGAACACATTACACAGCTAACATGAAGGGCGGCACTTTCGAAATGACTTTTGTTGAAACCTGGAGTGGATGCAGAGCTCACCGGGAAATTGAATACAAGCATAAAGGCGGCAGAGAGATAAATAATCTTGACGAGGCGAAAGTCTATTTAGCAAAACTGGGGATTAGCTCCAACGTGGTCAACAGACTTAAACCCAAAGAAGATTTCTATCTTGCTCAAGAGTCCTTCCAGCCCGGATGGCCAGAAGAAAATAAAAGGCACTATATATTTGAATGGTGGGATGGCAGCTATGAGCTTAGTTTGAAAAAGGACGGTTCGGTATTGCTAAGGATTCACGGTGGTTATCAACCATAAAGTAAAAGGTCGGGCATAGTATACGCGAGTAAAAGGTGGTCTCTAAAGGAAAGGTAGTACAGACACTGCGAACAGGCACCATATAGGTTACCAAAAAAGCACCTCAAGTTCAAATCTTTTTTCAGTCTACATTACATTTTCTCGAATGTGAATCTGTGGTCATTAGCGTGAAGGCCGTTGAATTTTCTTGCAATATTTGGTGCTGGAATGTAAAGTGAGCGTGGAATCAGGGCCCGTAGCTCAGCGGTTAGAGCAGTGGACTCATAATCCATTGGTCGTAGGTTCGAATCCTACCGGGCCCATTCGTTACGCTTTCACCGCTTATCCACCTGTGCCTGCGGTTTCCCCCCTGCTTTCTTGCCCGCCGCCCCGTCTTGCGTCGGGAGACGCGGGGGCAGGCGAAAGCAAGAAGGGAGGTGCAGGCAGAAGAAACGTCACAACTCTTTTTGTTTCATCATAGGCCACATTTACACTTTTGCCGTTGAGCTTTATTCTGTGCGGTCTTTCAACTGTTCGTAAGGAAGCTCTTACTATGGGCTGTCCCTTTAATACTACCTCCATTTCGGGTCTCCCGGCCGTAAATACGGTATAAACTTTTGAAAGCGAGTTGAGCACCACCTTGCCGTTCTTGCGCAGGTAACTGCCGCAGGCAACGAAGTACCGCACCGCCGAATCCGGGTCATTCTCATCGGCGTCGATTTGTCGAGTGATAGCCAGCAGGTACGCATCAGTCTCCCACCCGTTAATCACATTACAACTGTTTCGGTGCATCTTCCTGCCGTCAGCACGCAGATTCAGATATACGTCGGTAATCATATCGTCTTCATATATGCGCACGCCAATCATTTCATTGCCTTTTAATGTCTCCAGTCGCGGCAAATTTTTCTCACCACTTTTTCCTACTGGCAGAATAGCGATTACGAACTTGGTTTGCCGCATAGCTCCTTCAGGCGACAGGGCCAAGTAGGTAACTTCTGTATCCGGGTCGTGGTCTTTGAGGCCTTTCTTTTCGGTTATGCTCATATTTTCTGGAAATAACGGGCGGACAATCGCCTTAGCCTTGCTGCCGTTGGATAAATGCAAAGCTGAATCACGTCTATCCGCCCGGCCTTCATAGTGCAACAGCCATTCAAACTTCCCGGATTCGTGCACGCGAACGTCGTCGAAAATTAGTATGACATTACCGACCCAGAGGAAATGGCGATAATTGCGCGAGAATTTCCAGGATGTAGGCCCTGTAGCATCGGCAAAAACGTATTTTAACCCTGCCGTATCCATCAATCTGTAAACCCGGCCCGGCGTTTTTACACCGCGATCGCCGTGACCACAGTCTTCCGGGTTCTGTCCGTGGCCGTTGAACAGGACCACATTGTGCGCCTTGCTGTGGCGATAGTACGACGTATATTCCCGCCTGCTGTAGGAACAGTTTCCGGAATCGATAATCAAAGGTTGTCCCGCGTGAAAGAGGATGAAAGAACCGGCGTCCGGATGCGCATGATTCCACGTAAATCCGGATTTTACCGCCAGCATAGTTGCGTCATCTTGCCACGATGACCTTAAAATTACCCACCCTATATCCGGATAGATAACCGATGTGGGTAAATCTTCAGGGGGGTATTTTCCGAGCGAAAACATCCCTGTTTTCGCAAACGTCGGGAACCTTCGCATCCTGCTTCGGTTTCTCGGCTTCGTGTGGTAATAAACCAGCCCAATCGGGTCCTCAAGTCCCAAATCAGTTCGGCTTATATACCAGTGGTATTCTTCAGCTTCATAGCCATTTGCCAGCAGGAGACGCAGCGTTCTTGCTCCCGTTGTGGTTATACTGCTGTCCCCGAAGTTTACCGACAGCATCGAAGTTGCTCTCGGATAGGATGTATGCACAAAGAAATCACCCACCTTTCGCAGCAGCGGAATATCAGGTGGTGGTGAATTGAGAAAGGTGTTCGAGTAGGCCAGCCGGAAAAGTAAATATTCCGACAATGCGTAATTCGCGTAACTCACGCTCTCATAAAATGCCCCCTCACTGTCAAAATTCCTGCTCTTATTCTGAAGAACGTTTCCACTATAATAAAACCATTCTGAGAACGAGTTTGAAACTTGCTCTACCCAACCCTCAGCTTGCGGCTCATCGCCCAGAAGCGATAAGGATGCCAGCCCCGCCATAGAAACACAGACACTCCACCAGTTATGCCCCATCGAATCCAAGGCGTGAATACGTTTTTCCGGAAGTACCCAGTCATTGAGAGAAGGCAACACGCCCAAACGTATCATGTCACGGGCAATGGTTTTTCGGTCTTTTTCTGATAGATAATCATAAATGCTGTCGTAGCCCACCGCATAGGCATAGCAAAACCTGGCTGTGTTCAGCTCTGAGTGCCAGGGTGGGTCTCGCCTGGCATCCCCGGCCCATCGTTTAAGTCCGCCGTAATGGATAAGAGCCTCCCTGAGCTTTTCAGCATAGCGTTTTTCACCGGTCATCTGATAAGCCAGGCCAAGCGTTGATGCCATATTGCCGACCTGCCGGCTCGGCCTGCCGTAATTGCCATGTTGTCCTGTTCCGCCATCTGCGTATTCTTTAGAAACCAATTTCTCGCCAAGTAGACGGTCGGCTCGCTTCAGCAGTTTGAGCCAGGCCTCCCTAAGAGCAGCTTCTTCTTCAATTTGCCTGCGTAATCGCTTTATCCTCTCAGGAGTGAAAAACAACCGAGGACGCAAGGTTTTCCATTTTGGACCGGGCAATACATTGGGCGAGCGCTTTTTCTCGTTTGTAACATCGCGGTGTCGCTGACTGTCAGCCATCGCAATTGTCTTATTGTTGCCAATGGCCAAAAATATAGCACATAAAAGGGCTGTATAGAGAGTAAACTTAACTGATGTGACAGGCGTTCTGTTTTGAGATTTTTGGTATTCCATCGCGATTTTCCTTTCATATATACGGTTATTTTACAAGATTTGCCGGCTATTTCCACAGATTAGTATGCAACTCTCAAGAATGAGGGACTTAGGTGTGGCATTTTGCCCCTGCTGCTTCGTTTTGGCAAAGCAAAACGGCAGGGGTCGCAAAATGGGAACTCTGTTAAAACGTTATATATTGCTATAGGCAACCTCCCGGATTCGGCGCCAGCGCCAGGAACCGGGCCTGGTGCAGGATTTCCGGGTTGACGTCCACTATGCCGATGCTGTCGGTGAAATATTCGGCCAAATTTTGCAAAAAATTTACTTATTATCTGTCAACCGCTGGGCTACGATAGACGTCTATACTGGTAGATGGAGTAAATGGCCTCAATGGAGAACACGGACAGAAGCTTAATTGACGCCTATCGTCAGGGTGATAAGGCGGCGTTCGACGAGCTTGTACGCCGATACGGAGATAGTGTATTGGGATATTTAACAAAAATGAGCGGCAGTCGAGAACAGGCAGAGGACCTTTTTCAGGAAACCTTTAAGCGCATCCACGAGAAGGCCCATACGCTTCGGGGCAATCGATTTAAGCCGTGGCTGTTTACAATCGCAACGAATGTGGCCATCGACAGTATGCGGAGACGCAGGCGGCTGCAGGTTGTATCGCTGAATCAAAAACTCGATTGTGCCGACGGGAGATGTGAAGAACTCGGTGCGGTTGCCGTCGCAGATAATCGGTATGAACCTTCTCAAGAGGCGGTAAGGGCTGAGCAGAAAGAACAGGTGCAGCAGGCCATTGAGATGCTGCCGGCGAATCAGCGGGCGACGCTTGTTCTGGCGTATTATCAGCAGCTTAGCTACCGGGAAGTGGCGGAAGCACTGGGCTGCTCCATCGGGACAGTAAAAGCACAAATGTACAGGGCACTTAAAACGCTGGCGCAAAGATTACCTGATGTTTCGAGGGAGGTAAAATGAAACATCATCTTACAGAACGAGAGCTTATCGAATACCAGTTTGCACTGGGTTCAGAGGTCCGGATGAGAAAAAT
>JAUVYQ010000248.1 GCA_030603035.1 Phycisphaerae bacterium
TCATCGGATTAAGGGTTATCGTGACCTGCCGATTTTAGTTGAGAAATTAAAGGAAGCAGTTGACCAGAAGGAGGCTGTAGCGTAGATTATGAAACCGTTCCGACCGTATGGTGAATTTCAACGACAAGTGGGACAATCTCCCGAAGTCTCGTCCCCCTGTTGACCGACCAAAAATGCAAATGGCGAACCGATTTCTTCTACGAGCATTTATTTAAGCATCGCACAATCCCAAGGACCGAAGCCCTGCGCACGCAGCGCTTCAAATACGCCCGCTATATTGACTTTGACTACGAAGAGCTTTACGACCTGAAAAACGACCCACAGGAAACAGTGAACCTCGCAAAAGACGAAAAATATCAGCAAACATTAAAATCCTTGCGAAAACGATGTAATGAGTTGCTCCAGATAGCAAAAGGGAACTAACGCCGCAAATTTGAAAAAGTGCTTGTTTTTAGTGCAACAGTAGATATACTGAAATGAGTTCGTAGACTACGAACTATGAACTAATTAGGAGATAAATCAGCGAACCTCGTTAGAGGGATCCCGCCGGGCGGGAACCCAAATCGTTAGATTTGCTTCTAACAGGCGAATTCTATAACGGGGAACAAGGGAATAATATGGTGCAAAAAGAGAAAATTTCTACCGGGACGAAAACAGAAATGTTGGATGCTGTTGAAAGCAAAAGTCTGCGGAAAAAAATACCGCACTTCGAAATAGGTGATACGGTGGATGTCCGTTGCAGCATCAGGGAAGGCGACAAAGTGCGTACACAGGTGTTTACCGGCACAGTAATTGCCCGCAAGGGGCGGGGGATTAGCGAGACTTTCACAGTGCGGCGAATCGTGGATAACGAGGGCGTGGAACGAATCTTCCCGCTTCATTCGCCAAATGTTGTCGATATCAAGCCGATTCGAAGCGGAAAAACAAGGCGTGCAAAACTGTATTTCCTCCGCCAGCGAACCGGAAAGGCCGTCCGCCTCGCTCACCGCCACAGCGACCACACCGTCTCGAAATAACGAGATACGAAATACGAGATACGGAATACGAAATTTGCTGCTGAACAGACGCAGGCTGTTGGCTGATGCGAAAGTGCTCGGCCGATGGGGTGAAAAACGCTGCGAGAAGTTTCTTAGAAGCAAAGGCCTAAAAAAGCTCGCCCGCAACTTCTCCTGCAAAACCGGCGAAATCGATTTGGTTATGGTTGACACCGACGGCTCTATCGTCTTTGTCGAGGTAAAAGCGAGGGCCGATGAAAGTTTCGAGCCGGCTGAATCCGTCATCACACCCGCCAAAAAAGCCAGATTGTTCAGGACCGCTCGCTATTTTCTTGCAACGCACAATATAGAGAACCGCCCGTTTCGCTTCGATGTCGTTACGATAGTATTAGGCCAAACCGGCGCCCCAAAAATAAAACATTACCAAAACGCTTTTGTGCCGTAGAAACAATGGAACTAATTGATACGCATTGTCATTTGACTTTTGAAGAATTGGCTGGTGATGTTGAGGCGGTTTTAGCACGCAGCAAAGATGCCAGTGTAACCGGCTGGATAACCGTAGGTACCGATACGCAGCAAAACCGAAAAGCAATCGAACTTGCTGGCAAATTCGAAAATATGTATGCGGCCATTGGAATTCATCCGCACGACGCCAACCAGGCAGGCGCTGAGACGATGGCAGAATTGAAAAAGCTTGCACAAAATGAAAAGGTCGTTGCCATCGGCGAGACCGGCTTGGATTTTCATTACAATTATTCGCTGCATCAGGACCAGAACCGAGTCTTCGCTGCCCAGTTGAAAATAGCTGCTGAATGTAATTTGCCCGTTATTATACATTGTAGAGAGGCCTTCGATGAGACGATGGAGATTTTAGAGCAGTTCGGCTCAAAGGTTAAAAGAGTAGTTTTTCACTGTTTCAGCGGCTCGGCTGAGCAGGCAAAGATTGTTCTGGATTATGGTTTTCATATTTCTTTTACCGGCGTAGTTACTTTCAAAAATGCCGAGAAGACCCGCGACGCCGCTAAAATTGTACCGGTGGAAAGTTTAATGCTTGAGACCGATTGTCCGTATATGTCGCCGGAGCCGATGCGAAAGCAAAAGATAAATGAGCCGGCCCTTATGATTCACACCACCAGATGCCTGGCTGAATTAAAAGGGATGGATTTGGCCGATTTCGCCAGAGCGGTAACCGCCACGAGCAAGGCGTTTTTCGGCCTGCCTTCTTAATATTCTCAAATAATTGCCTTTGTTGCTCCTGTGGTGAACCCGCCATCTACCAAAATCATCTGGCTGTAAAGGCCGCCGATTGACACCTTTGTGGCCGGGCTGTCCGCCTTGACGGCGGGGACCATCGGCTTGTTTGGCTTTAGGCGGCTTAACAATATCAGAGGATGGTGGTTTGGAAGAGTTCGAGGAATTCTTGGAGAGTTTAGCTATCTGGTCGGTAAGTCTTGTTACTTGTTCAGTAAGTTCAGCAACTTGC
>JAUVYQ010000259.1 GCA_030603035.1 Phycisphaerae bacterium
AAAATATACAGAAGCAACACGACGGGTACAAGCCAAGGAAGGCTGAACAAACGAACAGGTACACAAAATAAGAGCGAAGGGCAAAAATCCGAAACGTTATAACATAAAGAGCAATTTTTGCCCGCAGCAGACGTTGCAATGATAAAACACACGCTGACCAGGCCGCAGCGAGGTTAAAAAACGGCCGGCGAAGCCGGGCGAAGCCCGGGTTTTCAGGAGAGCAGGGCGGCGTGGAAGCCCGCTTTCAATAGCACCGCGCAGCGGCAACCGAAGCGCGCCCCGCGGGATGGAACGCAGCCCGGGAGAAGTGAACGAAGCCGTGCGACGAAGGAGCCGGCGTAGTGAACGCAGCCAGTAGAGCTTAACATTACGAGCGCTGAGAAGTATCGATAATAAGAACCTTACCAGCGCCGATATACACGGGAACCAGGTTTAAAGTAGGATGATAGTGGGTTTTAGCTCGGTGGCACAACTCGAAGACAAAAAGATGCGTGATACCGTTATTACACCAAATGATACATCCACAAGGTAAATTATTAATCATAACGGGTGTACGTACCTTGCCAACGGCCGGAAATAAACATATCATACAGAACAAGATCGCCATCACCGCAGGACGGACACGCAGGATCAGGCGGTACATACAAGCAATTAATCGCATACCATTGACCAAAAGGACTGAACAATCGTGTACCTTTCAAAGCACCTGACATGATTTCCATGACCTTAAACGGAACAGTTGACTTTGTGAGATACTTAGTTAAGTAATTACAAGCCTTCGTTTTAGATATTTTTGTGATATACAATCCACGACCGCCAGAACACGAAATCCACAACTTATGAAGTACCGGCCAATCCATATAACGGGACTGAATAATAGCGTGAATGTGGGCATGCCAATTGCCCGGACGACCAGTGATTTCAAGAACAAATGCACCACCAAGGACATGATTTTTCCAGTATGCACGTTGACGTAGGCGTCGAAACGACGTGACTAATTGCTTAACCATAACCGGCAAATCTTGCCCATTCGGAATCGTAAGAGTAAGATGCTTGATTCCGTAAGGGCGTTTGAGCTGGACCATATTAACCAACCATCTCAGGCGGCGGCGAACACGAGATTGTCGACGGAAAGAACAGATCCTGCAGAAACGAAATCCGCAGTAAACGGGAACAGGAAACCTATGGCCACAACAAACACAGATAAGGTCGAAATATCGATGTGGCCTGGCATGAAAACCATCAGGAACAACCACAGATATAGGTATATTCGACACTTGTTGCGAGGATACAAGTAAAGAGTGGTGAGGCGAATCCACAATCAAGTACGGATCGCCAGCCGAATGGCCTGACGAAAAGCAAAAGAAAATTGCGAAGGGCGACAGATACATTCCACTTCAAAACCACTGTTAGCATTTGAATGATCTATACTTAACAGCTGGCATTGATGTCCAGTTTGGTTGAGAACATAGAGAAGATGGTCAGCCAATTTGCCAGAAACATGGCAGATTATACGGACAGGCTGAATATAGCTATTTAAGCTATGAGCGGGAAAAGATGATTTAAACATCAGAGACTCCAATTGATTAAACTTCAAATACGGATTTTAAGACGCATGGCGGGCAACCTACCGGTATCAACGAAGAAGACCCTGGGGAGGTGGTTCGATCGGCACTGATAAAAGCCGAAGCAATCATACTAGTGGGCTACAGAAACCACCTTATCCCCAGCATTCGGAATCTTAAAGAAGCCGGGGTGACAGCTTCATCGCCGAAAGCACCCCGTCAATTGGAAAACACGCACCGTTTAGGCACGCCCGCGAACAGCTATTCGTCAACCGGGTGCATCCCTGCAGAGCCGATATCGTCTTCACTGCCTACTTACAATATACGTAAATAATTGTTATAACGCAAGTACCACATACGGTAGCCCCTGCAGCAAGAACCACCATATGTAGTAATTCAGAATTACGGATTGGTCACAGCGATCGCATCGAGGAAGAACCTAGCCGACAGACGGAATGGAGCTTGGGCCGTAATAAAACGCGGATTCATAAAATACCTCATATCGACAACAAGGCCAGCAAAATCAAGAACACCGGACGCCGGAGCGACGACAGTAGTCTGAGCAAGCGTATTCGAAAGAAACTGCCCCTTGAAACGATTACGAGACTGACCGAAAGCGAATGAACGCTGCGAGTAGCAGATGACATCTTCGGTTCCATTCTGAGTAAAACCGAGTGAAACACCAGTATCCAAGGCCGGGGTAAAAGTAACTGGAGTGACA
>JAUVYQ010000041.1 GCA_030603035.1 Phycisphaerae bacterium
CCGGGCGGGGTCAACGTTCTGCGCGATGCGCCTGCTGACCACCTGTATCATCACGCCCTGATGTTCGCCGTTACCGTTGACGGCGTGAGTTTCTGGGTGGAGACCCAGGTTGCCGGCCGGCAGGTACACAAGTCCTTTACCGATGTAAAAACGGAGGTGGAGAATGACAAACGCTTCGAAATGCGCCGCGCAGGCTTCACGGAACTCATCGACTGGATTAAGCCCGGCAGCCAGGAGTTGTTACTCAAGGAGCTCCGGACAATTGAAGTCCGCCAGGGAACGGACCTGGGCGCCACCGTTTTGACCTGGCAGTCCAAGTTTGAAGTGCCGGCTGGAAAAAAATCCGCCACGCTGACCGGCGCCCATTATCAGGGCTTGGGTATGCGTTTCGTCAAATCGATGGACAAAGTCGGCCGGTTCACTAACGCCTCCGGCAAGCCGGGCACTCTCTTCCGGGGTGACGACCGGGTCGTTGACGAACGGCTCGTTCGCGCAACTTGGTGCGCCTACACCGCGGAGGCCGACGGCAAACCCGTTACAGTCGCTATGTTCGACCATCCGGACAACAAGCGGCACCCGACAACGTGGTTCACAATGACCAAGCCCTTCGCTTATCTCTCGGCGACGATGAAGCTGCACAAAGAGCCGCTGAAAATAGCGTCAGGCAAACCACTGGTGTTGCGGTATGCCGTGGTCCTCTGGGATGGCCGAGTCGAAGCCGAGCAAATCAACCAGCTTTACAAACTATGGTCCGCCAAAAAAAGTGAGTCATTGACAATAAATTAGGGAGAAAGATATGTATCACAAGAAACGACAATTGGGTAAAGCGAATAATCTGACTCGTCGACAGTTCATTCGCAAGGCCGGAACCGCTGCGGCTGCCACAGTCGTAGCGACATCGACGCGGCGTGTTACCGGCAAAACGCAGGGCGCCAACGAGCGCATCGGCATCGGTTTCATAGGCTGCGGCGGCCGCGGGGTCGGCGCTCACCTCAAGACAATTCACTGGCTCAGTACCCAGGCAAAGGAACCGGTGGATATTGTCGCGGCCTGCGATGTCTATCGGCCTCGAATGGAGCGTAGTGCGAAAGGCTATAATGCCAAGGGGTATATGGATTATCGCGAGCTGCTGGCCGACCCGAACGTTGATGTTGTCTGCATCGCCACGCCGGACCATCAGCATGGCTATCAGGCAATCGATGCCATCAAGGCCGGTAAAGACGTTTTCTGTGAAAAACCCGTAACGCACTGGCGGCAATTCGAGTTGACCAAGCGGCTGGCGGCGGAGGTGAAAAAGTCCGGTTGCGTCTTCCAGCTCGGCACGCAGGGCATGTACGACTCGGCCTGGCACCAGATGAAGAAACTCATTCAGGACGGTCTGATTGGCCAGCCAATCCACGCTGAGTGCGGCTATTTCCGGGTCGGAGACTGGGGAGAACGAGGCATGCCAATCGACAACCGTAACGCCAAACCCGGTGCAGACCTCGACTGGGAGGCCTTTCTTGGTGATGCACCCAAGCGTCCCTTCGATATCAGCCGCCTTTTCCGCTGGCGGATGTATGAGGACTACTCCGGTGGACCTTCAACCGACCTTTTTCCGCACTCACTGACCCCCGTGGTGTTTATGCTGGGCGCTCGCCTGCCGAGCAAGGTGGTGGCGACGGGCGGCAAGTTCCGCTACCAGGAGCGTGAGATACCCGATACATTCAATATGCTCATCGATTACCCCGAGAAGATTACTGTCGCCGTACTCGGAACACAAGGGAACGACTATCAGGCCACAAAGCGCGGTGCGGGAGAGCGGGTCCCTGTGATCCGCGGATGGGAAGGCACCCTCACGATCGAAAAGAACGAAATCGTTTTCATCCCCGCCGACGGCTCTAAGAAAAAACCCCAGCGCTTCGCTATCAAAGGCGGCGAGGATTCTGTTGGGTACTGGCAGAAATTCTTGGAATGCTGCCGGTCGCGTCAGCAGAATACGCTCAGCCCGATGGACCTGGCTTACCACGTCCAAACGGCCTTACAAATGGGCATGCTCGGTCTGCGCCAGGGCAAAGTCGCACAGTTCGACGCCACCCGGGAAAAGATTCTCCTGTAGCAATATATCAGACCACATTTGCTATTGTTTTGCTCTTGCAAGGAGAGCGAAGAAGCTGACTTAGGAGCAGCAGGAGACAAAAAGATGGACATTAAAATTACAGGTTCGGCCTTTGAAGAGGGCGGTTTAATTCCGGCCAAGTACACCTGCGATGGTGCGGATATTTCTCCGCCGTTGCAGTGGGAGGCGGTCCCTGAAGGCACTAAGAGTATCGCTCTTATATCCGATGACCCGGATGCGCCAATGGGGACCTGGGTGCACTGGGTTTTGTTCAATCTGCCGGCAGAAACCAAAGAGCTGGCGGAGAACATTCCGCCCGATAGCACCCTGCCCAATGGAGCCAGGCAAGGGACTACTGACTTTGGCAGGATTGGCTATGGCGGCCCCTGTCCGCCGAGCGGCACGCACAGATACTTCTTTAAAATTTATGCGCTGGATACAGAAGTTGACCTGGCCGCCGGTGCCGACAAAAGCCGGTTGCTCAAGGCCATGCAAGGCCACATCCTCGGCCAGGGACAGTTAATCGGCAAATACAAAAGGCAATAGAGTTGCAGAAAGTGAGCTAACTCGTGCTACGTCCGACGCAGGCGGAAAGGCTGGAAGCTACTTCGAAGAGTAGCAAGTGCCTAAAGTGTACTAAAGTGCCTAAAGTTGTAAGAATCAAGTTTGTTGGATTTTAGGCACTTTAGAGCCGTAGAGTGGGATTTACCACCATCATTCCTGAACTAAAATTGTGAAAAACAAAGAGGCTAAAATGAAAGTGAAAATCGTCGTTGTAGGTTCCGGCAGTCAGTTTACCGAGTTTTTTCTTCAAGAATTGTTCAAATTTGAAGAATTCAAAGGTTGCACCCTCGCTCTGGTTGACCGACGAGCTGAACGTCTAAAGCATGAAGTCAGGTTAGCAAAAACATTAAGCCAAAGTGTAGATTGGGGTGTTGATGTAGAGGGTCATACCGAGCGTAAAGAGGCTCTTGAGGGAGCGACCTTCGTTTACAGTTTCGTTGCGGTAAACCAGAAAGAGACATGGAAGAAAGAGTTTGAACTGGCAGACAAGTATGGATTGGGCCTGCTTGAGGCGTATACCGGCGGGCCGTCGAAGCTTGGAATGTCGATTCGCCACGTTCCGGTAATGCTTGATATCTGTGAAGATATCGAGCATATCTGTCCGCAGGCCTGGCTTATAATGAACAATAACCCTCTGCCAAGCTTAGTAGCAGCAGTACAGCGGCATACTAATGTTAAACATGTGGGATATTGCAATGGCCATGAGCTGGTACAGGTGGCTCTTGAGCAAATACTGGAAATGGACGAGCGGGACCCTTCCACGCGTTCTGCAGACCCCGTGGAACGTGAGTTTATGGTTTCTGCCGAAAACATAGAACTTACTCTGGCGGGTATTAATCACATTACCTGGCTGCTCGATATAAGGTCAGCGTCGACAGGAGAAAACCTCTATCCCAAGCTGCGTGAACACCTGGAAAAGCCTGAGCTGATTCCAGACGGCTACCACTATTCTGCTGAAATTTGTAAACGGTTTGGTTTTTTCCCATCTTGTGCAGATGGCCACATTTCCGACCAGTTATGGTGTACGGACAAAAGTGTACACCGGCAGTTTGGTATGGCACCGTATCCCATAGAACAATGGTTTGGTAATCGTGATGCAAATGCATGGGAAAAGATTGCAGACAGCGTTAAGGACGAAGAAACTGCTCGACATTTTATTTCGAGGAGAAGAACCGGCTGGTATAGTGTGCAGATTGCACGTTTTATGCTGAGAGGAAAACCATCCTATTTCCCGGCAATAAACGTAGTCAATAACGGTGCTATTTCCAATTTGGCACCGGATATAATTGTAGAGGTTCCAGGCATTATCGGCCCGGACAGTATCAGAGCTGTAAATGTTGGAGCCCTTGCCGAACAAATAGCTTCCATCTGTGCCCTTAATGGAAGTATTACCAACATAATAGCAGATGCCGCAGCCACCGGCTCAAAAGAAAAAGCATTACAGGCCCTTCTGCTCGACCCATTTGTTCATAGTATGACAACAGCCAGGAAACTGCTCGATGATATTCTCGACTATAACCGTAAATATGATACGCGATTTTCGTAATTGGCATGACAAAAAAAGAACGAATATTACGAACATTGAATTTTGAGAAGCCAGATCGCATCCCGCTTTTGGGCGGGTTTATAGCCGACGGCCCTCGCTATCAGGCTATTGCGAATATCTCGAAAGAGGTTTTCTGGGAAGACCCTGCTAAATACATTGCTATGGCTTATCATAAACTTGACGTTGACGGCCTGATTTTACTGCGCCTGCCGCCGCCGGGAAAAGAAGGACATAACCAGTATCGTGAGGTCTCAGAAGAAGATTTCTTTTCACATCAGGGCAAATTCGACAGCGCCGAAGATGTTCTCAAATATGTCGAAGCTCTGCCGTCGCCGCAGCAGACGCTGAAAGATTTCGATGCAGACCAATGGCGAAAAGACTTCGTCGCGGATTTGAAAAAAATGCAGCAGATTGTCGGCGACATCGTCTGGATGCCAACCCAGTGGGACGTAGTACATCCCAGCTTCGAGTTGTACAACGTTTTCGGCTATCAGAATTATATGGAGTTCCTGGGCCTTTACCCCGATGCAGCGGATAAGTTTTTCGGCTTCGAAGTCGAAGTCAAAAGATGTATATCTTCGATTGTTGTCGATGTCTATAAAGAACTTGATATGGTTCCGCTGATTCATATCGGCACCGATATCTGCGGCAAGAACGGCCCGGTCGCAAGGCCGGCCTCGTTGAAGAAATATTTTTTCCCGCACGTCAAACGCTCGCTCGAACCGTTGCACGAAGCAGGCTTCAAAACTGTATGGCACAGCGATGGCGTTATTATGCCTATTCTTGACGATCTGCTTGAATGTGGAATTTCGGGTTTTCAGGGATTCCAGTGGGAATATGGTATAAAGCTTGAAGAAATCGTGAAGAGAAGAACAAAAAATGGTGAAAAACTGATCATATTCGCTGGCCCTTCTGTAACGTCAACTTTACCGTACGGCTCTGTAGAGGATGTACGCAGAGAGATAGAATACATTATCGATACTGCAGCAGAGTCTTGTGCACTTTTCATCCTCCCTTCGAACGATGTTCTTCCTGACGTTCCAGTTGAAAATCTGGTAGAGCTCCACAGGCATGCGGTAAACTATAGTAGAGAAATAATGGCAGGGTAACTGGCCAGTCCGGCTCGAAAGAGAAAGCATTATAAGCCTTCCTTGGCCAGGTACAGTTCGTCGGCAAATACAAAAGGCAATAGAGTTCGTAGTTATGAGTTCGTAGTTCATAGACAGGAAACTACAAACAATGAACAATGAACTACGAACAAGGAACCAAGGGGTCAGAAGTTTTCCAGTATGGCGGCTGTGTGAATTGCAAGCAGCATCAGGTAGTCCAGGTCACTGAGACTGTACTGTTCGTGGTCCATAGCGTTATCGACATACAGCACGCCGAAGCAGCCGGTTGGGTCCATAATAGGGGCTATTATTGCCGAGCGTATTTTTTCACCTTCTGTTTGAGCTGAAACCTGCGGCAGGAGTAAGAACTGGCCTTTTTCAACCGCTTGACTGATTTTTTCGTTAAGTTTTATTTCGCTTAGCTCGACCGTTTGGCCATCTCGTCTTTTGCCTGCGTGACAGGTCATCGGGCCGGTTGCCTGGTTTCTTAAAGCGCACCAGCTATGATACGCACTGAACTGCCTTAATGTGATACTCAATAAGACCTGGAGCACTTCGTCGAGGCCGTTGGCTTTGCAGATTGCCTCGGTGGCCTGCAGAAAATCTTGTACCCTCTTGGCCGGTAATGTAATATCGGGGGCACGCTCGACATCCGGTTTTCTTACTATAATCTGCGAGTCGCGTGAAGTTGTTGTGAGCGTATCTTCCGGACGAATCGGTTTCTCTGCCTCGGCCTCATCTTCGAGATAGACTTCGATACTAAAATCAGTTATACGGAGACAATCGCCGGTCTTAATTTCGGCTTTGTGGATTGCCTCGTCGTTTAGATACGTTTTGTTCGCAGAATCCAGGTCTTCAGCCATCCATTTTCCATCCTGCGTGCTAAAGATTACAGCGTGCTGTCTTGAGACTGTTCTGTCGGGCAAAAAGACCTGGCTGTTGCTGTGTCTGCCGATATAAACAGGCCCGCTGCTGAATCGAAGCTCGCTGACAGTGCTATTACTTTTTTTTACAACCAAGCGCATTGGCTTTGCTTCCTGCATTTGGATTCTGAAGTTCCCGTCCTTTATTATTCATAATCCGGCATAATTTGTCAAATAAATTCCTTGTATGCCGCAATAGTGCGCTTTGCTTGAATTTGTTATATTGCGATTATCGGCAATTTCGCACAGGTTGTTAAGCAAACAATTTGTAGGGGCAACCCTGTGTGGTTGCCTTGGGCAGGCCCTCGTGCCTGCCCCTGCGTGCTCCCGCGCAAGCGGGGGTTGCATTCAGGCCGCCGGTGCAACCAAATCTTAGGTCCGAAAAAGAACACGTTCCTGCGGCAAAGCTCTAAGCACATCGAAAAGCGTCTGGACGCACGTGACAACGAAACCGGCTCAAAATGACAGGTAATACAGCGTAAAGAAAATTATCAATAGCGCTGCCACAAGGATGTAAAACACTGTCTCGACTGTTCTTTGAAGCTTGGGATTTTCGATCTTATCTATTAAAAATAATGGCAGACCTGCGATTATCAATATGGGGGCAAAAGCAATAGTCAGAAACAAACAGAGTGACCTTAATATTATAGAAGCTTCTTTATCATACAATACTTTCCGCCACATGTCTCCGCAGAATCCGCACCTGAAACGAATATGTACGAATGGCATATAGGATGCCAGGGGGTTAATAACCTCGTTGGAATCGCAACTGTCGCAGTAGTACTGTAACGGATGGCAGGGCTTAAGACATTTGAGACAGACCGGCCGGGCACCATCCGGAATAAACTCATCGGCGAACTGCACATCTCCTTCAAAAGCCCCTGCTGACAGATTATTGTGGCCTTGTTCAGTCATATCAGAATCAAGCATACCAGCTTCATCGTAAATCGGCCAGAGTTATTACTTTTCCTGCGCCGATATTTATGTAATTGCTGCCAAAGTGCTTTTCGAATAAACCTCTCGCTTTGTCGCCTGTACAGTGACATGGGCCTACATAGCGCACGTGCCATTACTTGAAAGCCGAAATGATTTTTTCGATTTTACCTCTGGATGCCCACTCCAGATGGAAGCCGCCCATTACCAGAAGGATATCATCTTTTACCAAATCTTTCGCTGCATTTACGATGTTCACAATGCCCGGGTGCGCACAGCCGGTTATCAGTATCAGGCCCTTGTCCGTCCGGACAATTAAAGACTGCTCTTTTATCCATTTTCCAAGCTGGCCGGCCGAATATACGTTTTCACAAATCTTCAAGGGCTGTTCGACCTCAACCATTTTTGCCCCGTGTGCCCGTACGTTATCTTTAAACTTTGTTGGAAATGATTCTGGCAGATAGACGGTAACGTTGGGATTCTTTTCGAGAAAGCTCCCCAATCCGCCGGTATGGTCGCCGTGGATGTGAGAGAGAACGACTATATCTATTCTGTCAGGGTCCACCGCTGATTTTTCCATATTACTGAGCAATAATGAACCGTCTCCGCCGGTATCGAAGAGGATGCTTTTCTCAGGGCCGGTTATAAAACAGGAAAAACCCCAGCCGGTTTCCAGCCCCTGCTTATACGGATTATTGTCGTAAACAACTGTAATGCTTATATCTTGCATTTCGTTTCACGCTTTATCTTGTGTACGATAGCAATTATAGCTGCTCCGCTGTGATTTGGAATATGCCAAAACATATTTTTTATTAGCAACGTTCCGGTTTTTGCGTATAATCAGGCGAAATCTAATGATTTGAGCGAGGTTGATAGCATTATAAGGAGTTTGCTTTGAGTCGAAACAAGATAACGATAGTCGGTGCGGGAAACGTCGGTGCTACGGTGGCCCACATCGCTGCAACGAGACAGCTCGGCGATATCGTCCTGCTCGACGTCATTGAAGGCCTCGCCGAGGGCAAAGCCCTTGATATCGCTGAAGCAAGCCCCATCCAGCTTTACGATTCGCTTATCATCGGCACCTGCGACTGGGAAAAGACCGCGGACAGCAATATCGTCATCGTAACAAGTGGAGTGCCTCGCAAACCCGGAATGAGCCGCGACGACCTGCTTACAAAAAACGTCCGGATTGTCAAAGATGTCAGCCAACAAATAGCCAAACATTCACCCGATAGTATTGTCATCGTTGTCTGCAACCCGCTCGATGCAATGGTTTATACCGCTGCCAGAGTTACCGGCTTCACCAAAAACAAGGTTATGGGAATGGCCGGCGCCCTCGACTCAGCACGCTTTAGCTGCTTCCTCGCATCCGAGCTTGATGTAAGCGTAGAGGACATAAAGTGCGTCTTAATGGGCGGCCACGGAGACGATATGGTGCCTCTGCCCCGATTCACCTCCGTTAGTGGAATACCCGTAACCGAGCTGCTCGATGAAGACAAAATCGCCGAGCTAATCGAGCGCACGCGAAAAGGCGGTATCGAAATCGTAAATCTACTCGGCTGCAGCGCCTATTACGCCCCCGCTGCCGGCGCCGTTAAGATGGCTGAAGCAATCCTGAAAGACAAGAAAACCGTAATGTCCTGCTGCGCTTATTGTGACAGCGAATATGATGCCGGCGGCTCCTTTGTCGGCGTCCCCGTCGTTCTCGGCAAAAACGGCGTCGAAAAAATCATCGAGCTCGATTTGAACGGGTCCGAACTCGCACAGCTCGAAAAATCGCTCGCTCACGTAAAACAGCTCGCCCAACAGGTTGACAAACTCTTATAAGTAAGAAATTTCTTTCGGCTATTTCTTGCCATTTGCCGAATAATAATATAGTGTATCAGCCATTTGAAATGGGGTTTTGACGGGACCCCGCTTCGCGGGAATCAATTGCAGGGACGCGAATGGAACTGATAAAGAAGATTAAACAGGCCGAAGCACAGGCCCAGGAGATTATCGAGCAGGCCAAAGCCCAGGCAGCCCAGCAAGCCGAAAAGGGGCGGACAAGCCGACTTAAAGCATCAGAAGAAGCCGAGCAACAAAGGGAAAAAACTGTCGAAGCTGCTGTTGCCGCAGCGCAAACACAAGGCCTTGCCGAAGTCGAGAAGCTTAAAGCGCAAGCCGAAAAGCAGCGTCAACAGCTGCGCGAAAATACGGCCGGCAGAATGGCGCCGGCAGCGGCAAAGGTAATGGATTACTTGAGAGGCTAACTATGGCCATTGCTCAAATGGCGAAAGTGATAATTGTCAGCCATCGCACGCAGGCCTCGGAGCTTCTGGAGGCATTGCAGCGTGAAGGTATTTGCCAGATACTGAACGCAGAAGAGGCAATGGTCAGCAGGGACTCACCTGAGCTCGCCATCGCAGGCCAGCGCCCAAAAGACATTGAAGACCTGCTGAACCGGCTGGCAAAAGGTATCGAATTGCTCAAAGGTTATGCCGAATCTGCAAAGTCTCTTACGAGCATTCTTTCACCCCGCACTGTCGTTGATGAGCAGTCATATAACAAGGTCGTTTCAGACCGTCAAATTCTAAAGATTATTGACCGGTGTGAGCAGACCGAAGCAGCGATAGAAAAACTCAAAGCCGAACGCGAGAACCTCGACGCGACCTTAGAGGAGCTTGGGCCGTGGGCGGCCTTCCAGACGCCCGTAGAAGAGATTGGCCGGCTTCGGACAACGAGTTGTTTGACGGGACTCTTGCCAGACCGGCAGTTTGAGCAGGTAGAAGAGAAGATAAGCGAGCTCGGCGGGGCAATTCAGCAAATAGGAGCAGCTAATAACAAATACGCCTGCCTTATTGTTTGTCTGAATTTTAATATCAATGAGGTGCAAAAGCTGCTGCGCTCCGCTGAGTTTGAGCCGGTCAGCTTCGAGCCGATGACAGGGACCGTAGCGGAATTAATAAGTGAGCATACCGGAAAGTTGAACCGGGCAAAAGAGCAATTGCAGATACAATACGAAAAGGCGGTGTCGTTGTCCAAACATTTGCTCAAGCTGCAAATTCTTCACGACCATTATGAAAACCTGTTGAACAGGGAGCAGGCTAGGGGCGCCGCGCCGGCAACGGAACACACGGTCCTTTTGGAAGGTTGGGTAAAGGAAAAAAATTACGCCCGGCTGGAAAAAATAGTATCGCGTTTTGGGGCATCGAGTTTGACTAAAATCGAACCGGCTGAAGACGAAGAGGTCCCGGTTGAAATAGAGAACAGGAACTACATCAGGCCTTTTGAGGTCATAACCCGTCTTTACGGTATGCCGAAGCATTTTGATGTTGACCCGACGGTATTTCTGGCGCCGTTCTTTGCGCTGTTTTTTGCGCTGTGTCTGACCGACGCCGGTTACGGGCTTGTTATTATTGCACTGATGGTTTTCTTTATAAAGAAAATGCAGGGCGACAAAAAACTGATGTGGATGCTGGGAATTTGCTCAGCTGTTACAGTCATAGCCGGTGCCCTGACCGGCGGATGGTTCGGTGATGCGGTACAGCAGTTTGTACCAGTGTTAAAACCGCTTAGAGATAAGATGATGTGGTTTGACCCCTTTGAGAAACCGATGATGTTCTTTGGCTTGTCACTTGCGCTTGGTTATACCCAGATTATGGCTGGACTGATAATTGCATTTGTGCATAACCTTAGAAGAAAGCAATATATAGCCGGACTGTGCGACCAATTGACCCTCTTGGTGATGCTCAATTCGATTGCGATATTTGCAGCGAGTAAGGTAGGGGTGGTCCCAATTGAAATCGGAAAATTCTTCGGAATTCTGGCAATTATTCCGGCGGCAGTAATCTTGCTCTTCAGCCACCGCCAGGGCGGCTGGGCCGGCCGAATCGGTATGGGAGCATATAACTTGTTCAGCACCATCTTTTACGTTGGGGATGTGCTAAGTTACATAAGATTGATGGCCCTTGGTATGGTTACAGCTGGCTTGGCTATGGCAATAAACGTTATGGCACAGCTTGCACTCGATATACCTTATGGCATAGGTGTTGTAGCGATGATATTGGTACTCGTCGGCGGACACGGATTTAACATGGCTATAAACGCTTTAGGTGCCTTTGTTCATACCTTGAGATTGCAATACGCAGAGTTTTTCCCGAAGTTCTTCATCGGCGGCGGCAGAGCTTTCGAGCCGCTGAGCAAAAAGTACAAACACATTTATATAGCAAAATAGAATACAAGAAAGAGAGGTTTGGCAATGGATGGATTGACATTAGCTTTGGTTGGCGTCGGATTGGCGGCTTTATTGGCTGGTATCGGCTCGGCAATCGGAATCGGTATCGCCGGCAGAACTGCTACGGGCGTCTTGAGCGAAAAGCCGGAAAGGTATGGGCAGGTGTTTATTATGGTTTTACTGCCTGGTACACAGGGTTTGTACGGCTTCTTGGCGGCCTTTATGGCTATGCGAAAACTAAACTTCTTCGCCGGAACCGGTGTCCCGGAACTAAGTTTCACACTCGGGATGCAAGTGTTGGTAGCTTGTTTGCCTATTGCCTTTGCTGGCCTGGTAAGTGCCGTTTATCAGGGTAAGGTCTGTGCGGGCGGCATAATGATGACTGCTAAAAGACCTGAAATGGCATTCAAGGCAGGCGTTATATATGCAGTTATGGTGGAACTTTACGCCATGCTTGGCCTGGTAATAACATTGTTTATCCTGCAATTTGGTATTAGTTGGCCAACGGCTTAATACCTGAAACGCAATACGCAATACGAAATACGAGATACGAAGTTATGGAAGCTGAACAGGTAGTAGAAAAGATATTGGCTGACGCCAGGGCCGAGGCTGAGAAGATAAAAAAACAGGCCGACGAAAAAGAAGCTGCTGAGCAGGCCAAGCTCACCGAGCAGCTGGACGAGTATAAAAAGCAAACACAGACGCTCGCCAAAAAAGCCGCAAAGGACAAAAAACTGCATCTTTTAGCGGCAGGAAGAATGGATATTGCAAAAGAGTTTTTAGGCGAGAAAAGAAAAATACTTGATGAAGTCTTTGCGCAGGCGCGACAGCAGCTCCGGAATTTGCCGGACGAGGAATATCGAAACTTTATGACTAAACTGATGCTCGAAGCGGTCGAAACCGGCGACGAAGAGATTATCATCGACAATGAAGAAAAACGAATCGACCAAAATTTTATCAAGCATCTGAACCGCGAGCTGGGTTCTGGCTACAAAGGCAATTTAAGATTGGCCGATGAAAGGCAGATTCTTGCAGGCGGCTTTATCTTAAAACGAGGCAGGATAAAAAATAATGTCTCGTTCGACGTATTACTGGCCCAGGCACGCAAAGAGCTGGAAATCGAATTAGCAAAAGAGCTGTTCTCGTGAATTGTGGTCCCAGCCTTGGAGGATTCCGAAGAGTGTTCTTCCATATTTGGTTCGTAACGAAATATAGAAGGCCGGTTCTGGATGAAGAGACGGAGCAAAGGTTACTTGCAATAACCCAGGAAATAGCACAAAGGAAAGGCTACAAAGTGTTAGAAATTGGGCCAAACAGAGACCATGTACATATATTATTGGAGTTAGATCAGAGGGAAAAACTTCCCTCGGTTGTAAGGACGCTAAAGGCAGTAACCGCTAAGAAAATACTGGAAGAAACCCCACACTTACGTGTGGGGAATGCTTTCTGGGCCAGACGATATGGCTACAAAGAAGTTAAAGCCGGAGAATTGAAGATTGTACGAAAATATGTTCGAAACCAGAAAAGGATACCACACACGTGAGTGTGTGGAGGACGAACTACGAACTACTCTTCTGGATTTCTACACCTATCCGCCTGTCGGCAGCGACGACTGGCGATATACTTTCCAGACGGCCCAGGTACGCGCGCTCGAGATGCAGATGCTAAGCTCGGCAGCTCTCCTCGATATGGCCAACGCAGAAAATTTCGCCCAGGCCGCCGACCTGTTATCGGCCACCGAATACGCACTGCCGCAGACAGGCCAGGGGTTTGCGGAGATGGAGAATATTTTGCTGGCTCGAAGAACTGCGGTGCGGGAACTATTTTCGGTTTTGTGTATTGACAAGCCGATTGTAGAACTGTTCAAAACGCGGGATGATTTTGCGAATTTACGATTGGCAGTCAGGCGAACATTGACGGAGAAGCCGTTGGGGACCGATTACAGCAGCGACGGTAATTTCCCGCCCGAGCAGTTTGAGCAGGTCTTTGAGGAGGAAAATTACGAGCTGTTTCCTGATTATATGTCCGAGGCGGTAGAGCGGGCGGTTCTGGCTTACTATCAAAATAAGGATATACGCCGGATTGATTGCGCAATTGATGCCGTGCAGGCTGAGTATAATCTGAAAAAAGCACGCCGATTAAAGAGCGTCTTTCTGCTCGGACTTTTCAGAATACAGATTGATTTAACGAACATACGCACGATGCTTCGACTCAAATTCACCCCGCCCCTAACAGGGGCGGGGTTCACCGAATCGGAACAGCCTAACGTCTTTTTGAAAGGCGGATTTATTGAACTCGAACGGCTGAAAGGCGGACTCGACGTCGGCTATGAGGCGGCAGGGCCGTTATTTTTTGTAACGCCGTACCACGAAGTTATGCAAGCAGGCGCCAACTATTTAATGTCGGACAAATCTTTTTTGAGGGCCGAGCAGCAATGCGCCGAATTCTTGACTGGATTTCTAAAATCAACGATTCAGATTACCGCCGGCCCTCAGCCGATTATAGCTTTTCTGTTAATGAAGGAAAACGAAATCCGCAACGTCAGATTAATATTGACCGCGAAGAAGAATAACCTGGACACAAAACTTATTTTAGACCGTATCTCGTGACCCGTAACCCGGGCCACGAGCATCGAGTAGCCAGCAGAGCCGCGACCGTGAGGGAGCGGTAGGGAGCTGGCCAGCGAAATTGAATATCGAGCATCGAGTAGCCAACAGAGCCGCGACCGTGAGGGAGCGGACAGGAATCCATTTAACCAATTAACCATTATGTTTCGAATTTCGATACCTGTCCTGAGCAGGGTCGAAGGATTCGAATTTCGGATTTGGACGAATTATGCAAAGTAGGATAGCAGTCATCGGTGACACGGATTTTGTAATGCCGTTCTCGGCACTCGGAGTCGATACGTACCCGGTAGGCCGGACAGCCGGGGATATTACCGAAAGTGCCGAGAAAATAATCGCTGGAAGGTACGCTCTTGTCGTTGTTGCCGAAAATATAGCTCCGGCGGTCGATGAAGTTTTTTCAGCTTGCGAGAATTTACCGACCCCTTGTATCGTGGTTGTGCCGTTCACCACCGAATCCGAGGGCTTTGCAACGCAGGCCCTCGGAAAAGTGCTTAAGATGGCTACGGGTATAAATATTTTGCAAAATAGTTAAAAAAGGATAATTAGCCACGAAGACACGAAGTCACAAAGAAATTATAAATTAAAAAAACTTGGTGTCTTTGTGCCTTTGTGGCAAAAATAAAGGTCTAAAAGAATGAGTGAAACCCAGGAAGGCAGGATAGTCAAAGTTGCAGGGCCTGTTGTTGTGGCTGAAGGTATGACCGGGGCGCGAATGTATGACGTTGTTCGCGTCGGCAAATTGAACATCATAGGCGAAATCGTGGAATTACACGGCGATTTGGCCTCGATTCAGGTCTATGAAGAGACCACAGGTCTGGGCCCCGGCGAGCCGGTCGTCAATACAGAAGCGCCGCTGTCGGTTGAATTAGGGCCGGGACTGATTGAAAGTATTTACGACGGCATTCAGAGGCCCTTACCATTGCTGGCAGAGGCCGAAGGTGAATTTATGAGCAGAGGAAGTGCGATGCCGGGCCTGAATAGGGAAAAGAAATGGCACTTCAAATCCACCGTTGAAAGCGGAGCAGAGGTTGGACCCGGCGACATAATAGGCGAGGTCCAGGAAAGCTCACTGGTTAATCACAGGATTATGGTGCCGCCCGGTGTAAAAGGAAACATAGAGAAAATAGAAGAAGGTGACTACACAGTTGACGAAACAGTGGCGATTGTGGCTGCTGAAGACGGCCGGAAAAGTGAAATAAAACTGATGCAGAAATGCCCTGTCCGCAGCGCCAGGCAGGTAAAGGGTCGCCTTGTACCAAACAAAATCCTCGTTACCGGCCAGCGTGTCATTGACGCATTCTTCCCCGTTACAAAGGGCGGGACGGCTTGTGTGCCGGGGCCGTTTGGGACAGGAAAAACAGTTGTCCAACATCAGTTGGCAAAATGGGTTGACGCGGAGATTGTCGTTTATGTCGGCTGCGGCGAACGCGGCAACGAAATGACGGACGTTTTAACGGAATTCCCGGAATTGAAGGACCCGTATTCCGGCGAGCCGTTGATGAAGCGTTCGGTACTGATTGCGAACACATCGAATATGCCCGTGGCGGCCAGGGAGGCCTCGGTCTATACGGGTATTACCATAGCCGAGTATTTCCGGGATATGGGTTTCACCGTGGCCTTGATGGCCGACAGCACCAGCCGATGGGCTGAAGCGATGCGGGAAATCTCCACCCGTCTCGAGGAGATGCCCGCCGAGGAGGGTTATCCTGCGTACCTGGCCGCCCGGATTGCAGCGTTCTATGAAAGGGCCGGCCGGGTACAGTGTATCGGCAGCCCGCAGCGCGAGGGGGCTTTATCGATTATAGGTGCCGTAAGCCCGCCGGGCGGCGATTTGTCCGATTCGGTTGTGCAGGCGACACTGCACGTAGTCAAAGTTTTCTGGTCACTGCAGGGAAGACTCGCTTACCAGAGGCACTTTCCCGCCATTGATTGGCTCACATCATATTCGTTCTATAAGGAATCCTTGAAAGCTTGCTTCGAAGATAAGGACCAGGGCAGGGAAATGGAGGAACTGACCGTCAAGGCAATGGGCCTGTTAGAACAGGAAGCGGAGCTTCTTGAAATTGTTCGGCTGGTGGGGGCCGAGGCCTTATCGCCGCAAGACAGGTTGGCTCTTGAGACGGCCAGGTCAATTCGCGAAGACTTCCTGCACCAGAATGCCTTCCACGAGGTCGATACCCATACATCGATGCCCAAGCAGTACGAAATGTTAAAGACCGTCCTGCACTTCCACAAGCAGGCGCTTGCGGCCATTGAAGCTGAAGTCGAAACCGCCCAAATTTTCAAATTGGCTGTGCGCGAAGAAATCGCAAGGGCAAAATATATCCCGCAAAGCGATATAACCAAAATTGCCGGTATAAGGGAAACTATCGATGAGCAAATGAAACAATTGCGAACTTCAGTGGCCGCTTAATAGCGAAAACGTATTATAAAACACGAGACACGAAACAGGAGTTTTGGATGCTGAAAGAATACCAAACGGTTGCGAATATTTCCGGCCCGTTGATGCTGGTCGAGATGGTCGATGAAGCCAAATACGGGCACATTGTCGATATCGAGCTGGGCGACGGCTCGATACGTCACGGCCAGATTCTACAGGTCGAAAACGATAAAGTGCTCGTCCAGGTCTTCGAGGGAACGCGCGGCATCGACGTCAGTAGGAGCACGATTCGGTTTTTAGCCAGGCCTCTGGAGTTGGCCGTCTCACCGGAGATTTTGGGCAGGGTCTTCAGCGGGCTCGGGCTTCCAAAAGACGATGGCCCCGCTATCATTCCGGAACAGCGGCGGGACATTAACGGCAGCCCCATCAATCCCTACGCCCGTAACTACCCGAACGAATTTATCCAGACGGGCATATCGACAATCGACGGCTTGAATCCGCTCGTGCGAGGCCAGAAGCTGCCGATATTTTCAGGCGCTGGACTGCCACACGATGCGATAACCGCGCAGCTTGCCCGCCAGGCAGCAATTCTGGGCAAGGGCGAAGAGTTTGCAGTCGTATTTGCAGCAATGGGAATCACGTTTGAGGCGGCACAATTCTTTATCGACGACCTGCACGAAACCGGCGCCATTGAGCGGGCGGTTATGTTTGTCAATCTCGCAAACGACCCCGCGATTGAGCGAATAGCCACGCCGCGATTCGCACTCACCGCCGCCGAGTACTTAGCGTACGACCTGGATATGCACGTCTTGGTAATCCTGAATGATATGACCAACTACTGCGAGGCGCTTCGGGAAATCAGTGCAGCGAGAAAAGAGGTGCCGGGCCGACGAGGATATCCCGGATACCTCTACACGGACCTGGCGACCGTTTATGAAAGGGCCGGGCGAATCAAAGGCAAAAAAGGCTCTATTACGATGGTGCCGGTATTGACAATGCCTGAGGACGACAAGACCCATCCGGTGCCGGACCTGACCGGCTATATTACCGAAGGCCAGATTATTCTATCTCGTCCACTGCACAGAAAGGCGGTCTCGCCACCGGTTGATGTTCTG
>JAUVYQ010000326.1 GCA_030603035.1 Phycisphaerae bacterium
CTGGGAAACTCGACTGGGCACAGCCGTACAGGGTCACCCTCTGACCTTCAGTATTGATGGCAAACAGTACATCGCAGTTACAACCGCCAACGGCGGTACCAGTCCACGGATGGTCCCACGTGCCGTGTCGACAGAAATCAATCCGCCCCGCACGGGCAATGCGGTTTATGTGTTTGCACTGCCTTGAAAAGTGAGGCGGGGAACAGGGGACGGAGGGAAAAGGGGACGGAGGACATTTCCCTGCGGTAAATATCCTCCGTCCCCACTGCTGTCCCACAAATAAAATGAAAAAAGGCTTAATTTCTCTGTAGTTGCTATAATTGTTGTGCAACCAAGCAATTGAAACAACACAGGAAATTAAGCCTTGGCTCATATTAACACAGTTTTCCAGCAACTACTCAAGCTCATCCCCAGACATGAATTTCAAAAACTGGCAAATCAACACCATGTTGGCCAGCGGCTGCGTAAAATAAGCCGCTGGGATCAGTTTTTGGCGCTAACCATGGCGCAACTGTCTGGCCGTCAAAGCCTTCGCGACATAGAAGCGAATATCAATGCGCAGGGCGTTCACCACTACCATTTGGGCACAAAACGTATTGCCCGCTCATCTCTGAGCCGGGTTAATGAAAATCAGCCCTTTAGCTTGTATCAAGCGTTGTTTGCCTACCTGTTGCCTCGCCTCAGTGCCGGCGCTCCTGGTCATTGTCATCCGTTCAAGAATCGCCTTTTTTCTCTGGACAGCAGCATCATTGAGTTGTCGTTAAAGCTGTTTCCCTGGGCCGATCACAACCGCAGCAAAGGCGCCATGAAAGTTCATGTGGGGCTTGATCACAGCGGATTGATCCCTGCCTTTGTTCAAGTCACCGATGGCCGCGATCACGATGTCAAAATTGGCAGAAAGTTTAACTTCCCTAAAAACAGCATCGTGGTCTTTGACAAAGGTTATACCGACTATGGCTGGTATAAGGATCTGACGGAAAAGGGTATTTTCTTTGTCTCACGCCAGCGCGACAATGCTGCGTATCGCGTTACACAGAATCATCCGGTGCCTGAAGGCTCAGGCGTAATCGCTGATCAAACGATTGAACTGACAGGAGATCGGCCGCGAAAAATCTCCACGCCGCCGCTGCGCACGGTCCATTACCAGGACGCACAAAGTGGAAAAACTTATGTGTTTCTGACGAACAATTTCAGTTTTGACGCCCAAACGATTGCCGCCATCTACAAGGATCGTTGGCAGGTCGAATTGTTTTTTAAGGCCATGAAACAGAACTTGAAAATCCATGCCTTTGTGGGGCGATCCCGCAACGCAGTGCTGACGCAAATCTGGGTGGCGATGTGTACTTTTTTGATGCTCAGTTATCTGAAGTTTCAATCCAAAAGCGGCTGGACTGAGCAACGGATTATGCGACTCCTGCAGGCTAATCTGTTTTCAAAACAGTCTTTAATGAAGCTGATTAAGCCTTCCCCACCACCTGACGATGGCGGGGAGGCTCAGCTGAGGTTGATAGCATGAAAAAATGTGGGACAGCAGTGGTATCACGGTCTATTTCC
>JAUVYQ010000328.1 GCA_030603035.1 Phycisphaerae bacterium
ATACTGTCAACAGAAAAATCGACATTTTTTTTCCGACCTTTTTGGGGTGGCTCTACCCGCTCGGTGTCAATCCGTGTCGCACTTTGCGTAGAAAGCGACATTTTCTTCCTGCAGAGCAAAAATGTCTAAAAAGGTGGGGCACCAGGGGAGCTGGTTGCCCCTGGAATGAGAATCGACCATATTTACCCCTTATCGGACAGTTTGAGGCCTCTACAGAGGACGTGGGGTACGCTGTACCAGGCGCAGGCGGTACGCCAGCGCGTCTTGCTGGCCGTAGGCCTGAAGCCCACCCGTGCAGCTCCTGCCGAAGGCCACAAGTGAACTCTATGAGCGCAGCGAATTCATTTGAATATGGCCTTGCCCTTCCACCGCCCTTTTGAAGTTTGGGCGAAATGGTGATTCAGTAAACAGTACCGACGTAGTCGGTGTCCGTGGCAATTGCTCCACCATTTCGGATTCGCCGCGCTGGCATCGCCGTTATGCGATTCTTAAGTAAGCGGCGAATCTTCCCAAACTTCATTACGAGCGGAGCGAGTAAATCCGGCACGCCGGATTAGGGCGTTGGAAGGGCAAGGCCATATTCAGCGATGTCTTTTCGCTGTATAAAAAACTCTTGATGAGCTGGTGAACGGAGTGAGCCTGTAAATCATTCCGTTGTACGAAGCTGGCGAAGCTGTTATGGGAGGCGCTTGTGCTTTCATCGTTTCCAGGACGTTGTAAGGCTACGGACGCTGGCGGGGTGCGACTCCAAACCGGCGACAGGCCACCAACCCGCCAGGGAGCCGGAAGCGAGGGAGGGAACGGAGAGACCGAGCGAGCGAGTATGGCCCAGAAAAACCGCCAAAAGAGCGGAAACAACGGGGACACGTCTTTTGGCCCCGTTGTTGATGTTGACGCCGAGGGACGATGTTTTTTCGGCCCGAAGGCAAGGGTGGGTGGGTGGGTACTTCTAATTCTGTGAAGAAAAATGTATAGTACTGCGATGATTGTTTATCGTAAGGCCAGGATTGATGATTTGGATGTTGTGAGCCATTTCACTGATTGGTGGATTTCAGGTCGAGGGAAGGCCAAAGGTGTTGTTGGTGCTGTCAATGATTGTTTTATAACGAAACCTCAACATCGAAAGTATATACAAAAATACGAGACTATGCTTGCTTTTCGAGGTGTGTTTATAGTTGGTTGGGCAGTCAAAGGCCACAATGAAGTTTTGATCCATCTGTTAATTTCAGGACCTTACAGGGGTAAGGGAATCGGTAAGGCCATGATTTCGATTCTTCTTCCCAGGGTGATTAGAAGCAAGAAGGACCAATCAACAGGAAACCCGATTGGATTTTATGAGAAGCTTGGTTACAAGAAGGTGAAAAGTGAACAGAGCAAGGCCAGTTTTTCGATAGACAAGTCAAGGCCATTAAGGCCAGAAAATATCGATGTTTTTGTTCGTTAATCGACTCGGGCGTTTACTTAATTAGAAGTTTCTGAAAAATTTCCTTGACGGCATGCCGGCACGGCGATATTTCAAAGGATAGATCGTAAACCCTGCGGGCA
>JAUVYQ010000217.1 GCA_030603035.1 Phycisphaerae bacterium
CCCTCTCTGTAGCTCCTCACGCCAGGCGTTTTTGACCTCGCAGGTTTCAGCCTGGCTACAAACGACTGAGCACCCGAAACTGCTTACCGTGACTCTCAAGCATTCGAACGCCCCGCTTGCCTGGCAGATCAAAAATCTCTACGACTACTTTCGAAAATTCCGTCGTAGATCCTACCTCAAAAAACGCATCACCGGGGGCGTTTGGTTTTTCCAGGTCCACAAAGCAAAATCGGACAATCTTTGGCACGCTCATATTCATGCGATGATTGATGGCGATTTTCTCGATAAGGACAAACTGCGAAAACTGTGGTCCGAGATCACGTTCACTTCCCACGTGGTCGACATCAAAAGTATCAAAGACCCGGACAACGCAGCTCGTCACGTTGCTCGTTATGCTGCACGTCCATCTTCGATCATGAACCTTTCCCTGGAAGATGGTGTCGAACTTGTAGGAGTAATGCGACACGTTCGACTTGTTGGAACCTGGGGATCGGCCAGGTCAGTTTCGTTGCGTCCGAAAAAACCGGACGATGCCGATAAGCAGATTTCCCTCGGGTCCTGGACCCTAATCCATCGCATGCTCGATGTAAGTGCGGAGGCCCGTGCCATCCTGCATGCTTTCGAAGCCGGTACCTCCCTGCCCGAGGGAATTTCTATGCGACCACTCGAACGCTCTATCGATGGAGAGCTCGAAGATTTTAACAAAGCACCTCCAAACGAATATCAACCGACTTTTTTTGACAGGAAGGATAGTGATGCCAGGTGTACATAAATTTGAAAGCGTTTGCACAGCTCACCACGATTTTATGCCTACGAAAATGTTTACCGTTGTGCTTACCCGTGACGAAATTGCCACGATAACGAAAGCAGCTTTACTCTGGAATGTTCACTTAGAGAAAGCTCTTGAGCTTACTATCAACGGCGGAATACTTATACTCCGCGAAGTGCTGCCTTCACCTGCAAACCCACGACCTCCGGAGATTCGCTAATGGGTTTGCCATGGCCACCTCCTTGGGAATCCGGAGCCCGCTGTGATCTTTGTGAAGATGTTGTCTTTGAAGGTGACACTCCAATTTTTGTTTATGCCTTTGCTCAAGATCTCGTTCTTTGCCCTGCTCCACCACCCCTTCTTCCTGACCCAAACGGTGTAATCCGTTTGACTCAAGTTCCTGGTCTGCCTTGCAACTGGATTGGCAACAAAATTCAAGGTATGCATAATTACACCTATTGGTATGGCTTCACGGGTGCAAACTCTTTTTTTTCGATTAGTGACTTTACCGGCCAACAGATTTTCAGTCACACCTTGCCCCCAAAATGTTTAGACCATTTTGTGAACCAACTTATCTGTGGGCCCCCGTTGTTTCCGGGATTCCATCAAGGCACTGTCGATTGTTTTTGGTAAGGATTTCAAAATGCCGGCAGATCCAAAATGGTATCGAATCTTTTGCGAATACAATCTTTATTGTAACGACGAAACTTTATCAGAGTTTTGGCATTGGTCGGACACGTCGGAAGGTTTGATGACCGCACACTTTCAAGACTCTGTGAATATACTCGTGAACTATAACCCGAATGATGATCCTAACTTTGGAACATGAAATTTATCGTTCTCACGAATGACAAAATCGCTATCGTTGACGACGATCGCTACGAAGCGTTAATGAAGTTCAAGTGGCGTGCTGTTCAACGCCATGGAGGTTATTATGCTAAAACAACGATATACAGGAACGGAAAGAGAATTGATATATCGATGCACAGATTCGTTGCGCAGACTCCGTATGGTTGTGTTACTCATCATGTTAATCGAATTACTATTGATAATCGCCGTTGTAATCTTGTCAACATGACCAAAGAAAATCACAACGATTTTCATGCAAACGACAACGTCCTGATCAAGTTTGCCCCCGTTACTGAAGATTCTGGACCAGCGGAACATGCTCACAGCGATCGTTTTCAGGAGTAACACGAATGTACCATAGAATTTTACATTGTCGATGGTGCGGAAAACGCTACACTGCCAAGAAACCCCAAGACCGAGACGGTTTCTGTACTGCCAAGTGTAAGCAAGCTCATCATCGAGCATGGCATAAGTACGTTACGCCAAATCCGCCGGCTAAGTCCCTGGACTCTCCACCTGGTCTCAAGCAATGGTAACGCACAAAAACCGTAAAAAACCGGGTGACACCCACAGAATTAACATTCTTATGTTTAGGCCTTTTTCAACTTCATTCTGATATCCATAAAAGTAAGCAAAAAGCATTTCAAAATCAAATTCAAATCGCTTTTCGATATCCATAAAAGTATGACAGAAGCATTTCAAAATCAAATTAATAGAATTACAAAAAAGCATATATACCGATGTCGACTTTTTCAACATCTCTCGATGATCTTGACAATAACATTTAAACAACAACTTTGTTGCTCGGTCTTCACGGCCTCGCACCAATAATCGCCAACACGCGCTCTCGCTTTGCTCGAACGCGTTCCGAATCCCTGAGTTAAAATCCGAATTCCAAAGTTTCTAAAGCTTCTGAACCCCCACCGCGAAGTCTTGGTTCCATCGTTAAGCCAATATATATCCAGCTGTCGCGAATTCCATTGTGTGAAACGTACGCTGCGGGGGGGGGATACCCCCCCCCTGCAAACCCCCCCCGCCTCGCGTCAATTGCCCGCGAGGCCCCTACCGTCCTCCTGGGACGGTTCCGCCGCGAGGCGAGTCACATCGTTTTTTCGCAGGGTTGCCTGCCACTTGAGTCTTACCCAAATGGAACGCCTGCTAAAAGTTCGGAACGCTCATTTGCACCCATTCGGACAGAGACTTCCCTCACCCTCGAGCTGCGTCTTCGCTACGCTACGACGGTCTCGACCCTTCGGGTTCGCTCTCTCCGTTCGCTCAGGGTCGGTGCCTTTAATTCGAACTACGGCACCGCTTGGTACAAGCCTCGCATCCTTCACAGCAGGCGTACTTTACTTACCCGCTCCGCCCGCTATTCGCGAACTACGCGGTGCGGGCGTGCAGTGGCTCGCCCTGACCCTATGCCCTCCGGTGGTCTCGCTCCCTGCTGCACAACAGCTGCACAACAGGTCTCGCTGAATATGCTCTCTTGCCTTCGTCAAGAATCGCTGAATTTGCTCTCTTGACTTCGTCAAGAATCGCCCAATTCTATCAGTTGACCATCGCTTTTCCCCCTGTACACCCCTGGAAGACCA
>JAUVYQ010000163.1 GCA_030603035.1 Phycisphaerae bacterium
TGTTTGAAATTCGAGGGTTTTTTGATTACAGTGTGTTTTCATTGTATTGCTCCTTTTCTTTTTGTTAACTTGTTTTTTCTAAACAAGTTATACCAGAAAAGGAGCTTTTTTCAACTGGTGCTGTGAGAAATGCGGGCTAACTCTTGTGATTAGTTTTCATTATAACTACAATTGACAGCCACAGCAAAGTCTTACTCGGCATTGACAATCCCAGGCCGCGACGAGCAAAACTTTATGGGAGTAAATAACTGCCAAATTGGCACACAGGAAAAAGATTGAGGAAATTGTAACTGTTTGTTATTGCTACAATTAGAATTTTGATTTTTTGGGCACGCTGTTTGCTGCTTATTAAAGCGCCGACAATATCCGATAATCGGTATTTGAAAGGGTTTGGCTATGAAATTCGACAAATTCACCCTGAAGGCCCAGGAGGCATTAGCGACCGCCCAGCAGATTGCGATGGCTAAATCGCATACTGTTCTGTCGCCATTGCATTTGTTAAGCGCCGTCTGCGATGATGACAGCGGCGTTGTGGTTATGATTTTGAAAAAGATCGGCGCCAATATTTCGCGTATCAAAGAGATGATAAAAAGCGAACTTGGGCGACTGCCGGAAGGCAAAAGTAGTAATCAGATTATGCCTGACCCGGCCCTCAATCAGATTGTTCTCGATGCCCAGAACCGGGCCGATGCAATGGGTGACGAATATTTGAGTGTGGAGCATCTTTTTCTTTCACTTGCTTCGGTGCAAAGCGATGCGAAAGAGATTTTACGGCTTAACTCGATTACGCCTGAACAGATTGAAGGCGCCCTGAAAGAAATTCGCGGGCCGGAAAAGATAACCGACCAAACTCCGGAGGATAAATACAGGGTGCTGGAGCGCTACGGCATTGACCTTCTGGAGATGGCCCAAAAGGGAAAGCTCGACCCCGTTATCGGCAGGGACGAAGAAATCCGGCGATGTATGCAGGTCCTCAATCGCCGAACGAAAAATAATCCGGTATTAATCGGTGAGCCGGGCGTGGGCAAGACCGCAATTGTTGAAGGCCTTGCCCAGCGGATAGTCGCAGGTGATGTCCCCACGGGTTTGAAGAATAAAAGAATCATCGCTCTGGATATGGGGGCGCTGATAGCGGGAACGAAATTCAGGGGCGAATTTGAGGACCGGCTCAAAGCTGTATTGAAGGAGGTCGTTGGCGCTGAAGGGCAAATAATACTTTTTATTGATGAGCTGCATACAGTTGTAGGTGCAGGCAAAGCTGAAGGCGCGGTCGATGCGGGCAACTTGCTAAAGCCGTCGCTTGCGCGGGGCGAGCTGCGCTGCATCGGTGCGACTACGATTGACGAATATCGAAAGTATATGGAAAAAGACGCTGCGCTCGAGAGGCGTTTTCAGCCGATTTTGATTGACCCGCCGAGCGTTGAAGAAACCATAGCCATTCTTCGAGGCCTGAAGGACCGCTATGACACACACCACGGCGTCCGGATTACGGACTCTGCGCTTGTGGCGGCCGCAACTCTGTCAAATCGGTATATTTCCGACCGATGGCTGCCGGACAAGGCGATAGATTTAGTTGACGAGTCGGCTTCGAAATTGAGAATCGAGAATGATTCGCTGCCTGCCGAGTTGGATACTATTCGCAGGAAGATTGTTCAACTTCAAATCGAACGCCAGGCATTGAAAAAAGAAACCGACAAAGCAAGCAAAGAGCGATTAAAAAATACCGAAAAGCAGTTGGCTGAATTGGAACAGCGGGACAAAGAGCTTACAGCACAGTGGGAAAGTGCAAGAGGTGACATCGACCAGATAAAACAGCTTAAAGAAAAAATCGAAGAGGCCCAACACCAGTTCGAAAACGCCCAGCGTAAAGGCGAATTGGAGACCGCCGCCCGTCTGAAATACGGCACAATCGCCGATTTGAAAAAAGAGCTTAACGAAAAAGAGGCCCAGCTTTCCAAATCCGACAGGGCCATAATTCAGAACGAAGTAACCGAAGAGCACATCGCTGAAGTTGTATCCAAATGGACGGGGATACCCGTTGCGAGATTGTTGAGCGGTGAGCGTGAAAGATTAATGAAGATGGAGGAGGCCATCGCTGAAAGAGTGGTCGGCCAGGATGAGGCGGCTGCGGCACTTTGCAATGCGGTTCGCAGGAGCCGGTCGGGATTGGGCGACCCGAATCGGCCGATAGGGACATTTCTATTTCTCGGGCCGACGGGCGTGGGCAAGACCGAGCTTACCAAGGCGCTTGCAGATTTCCTGTTTAACGACCCGGCCGCTATGATTCGGATTGATATGAGTGAGTTTATGGAGCAGCATTCCGTCGCCCGGCTTATCGGCTCGCCGCCCGGCTATGTCGGCTACGAGGAAGGCGGGCGATTGACCGAAGCTGTTCGCCGCAAGCCGTATTCGGTGATTTTGCTCGATGAGATTGAAAAGGCACATCCGGATGTCTTCAATGTGCTGCTGCAGGTCTTCGACGATGGCCGATTGACTGATGGAAAAGGCCGGACCGTCGATTTCAAGAACACGGTGATTATTATGACAAGCAATATTGCAAGCCAGCAGATTCAGCAGCTTACCGAAGAATCCGGTGCCGACTGGGAAATCGAGGCCCACGTCAAGGATGCGCTCAAACAGCTCTTTAAGCCGGAGTTTTTGAATCGGGTCGATGAGATAATCGTTTTCCATATGCTCACAAAGGACGATTTAAGAAAGATTGTCGATATCCAGCTCAATTACCTCACGGGACGTCTGAGTGCACGCAAGATTGGAATTGAATTCACCGACAACGCCCGCAAGCTGATTATGGACGAAGGCTATGACCCCGTTTTTGGTGCAAGGCCTTTGAAGCGGACGATTCAGCAGCGATTGGAGAACCCTTTAGCCACCGAGCTTTTAGCCGGCAAATTCACCGACGGCGACAAAATAAAAATCGACGCCGACGCCCACAAATTCACATTTGAGAAAGTCTAATCTCGGATCAGTAAAAGATTTGATTCAGCCAAATGTTTTGGTAAAATCATTATTGATTACAGGATAACGAAGTAAAA
This sequence comes from Phycisphaerae bacterium, assembly GCA_030603035.1. The sequence goes on from JAUVYQ010000163.1 coordinate 3,054, forward strand.
TGAATTATTTTCTCGAATATTTCTAAAATTGGGACAGAAAAGTTTAGATATTTCTCATGTGATTTCAAGCTATGGAACATTCGTGGGTTGACATCCAAATTAGTGATTTAGAAAGAAAACACTCCAAGAAAGTCAATGCTCTGGTTGATACCGGAGCAAGCTTAACTACTCTGCCTAAGAAGCTTGCAGACGAACTGGGCATTAAACCAACCAGTCAAGAGGAGGTTTCTACAGGGGCCGGAATTATAGAGGTCTCGAGAGGTGAAGCATGGATAAAGGTTAATGGTAAAGAAGGCCCGTTTAGTATCTGGATTTCTGATATAATAGATAAGGTGTTACTTGGCGTAGTTGTTCTGGAATCATTTGGCTTTAAAGTGGACCCAACAACCGGGACACTGGAGGAAAAGCCATTATTATTATATTGACTGGTTCACCAAGTGTTTAGATGGTTTGAGTCTTTAGGATAGTCTCTTATGCCGGAGCGCACCGTTCAGCAGCGATTGGAGAACCCGCTTGCCGGCGAGCTTTTAGCCGGCAAATTCACCAACGGCGACACAATAAAAATCAACGCCGATGCCCACAAATTCACGTTCGAGAAAATAAAGACTGCATAAGCAAATTTCTGCTTGATTGTTCTTAACTACAGCGGGAAAATTGTTTATTCTGTGTATAGTATAATTTTATGTACTGTAGTTAAGGATTTCCACAATGACCCGCAGGGAATTTATTAAATCAGTAGGCTTCGGCATCGCAGCATTTGAGCCGCCAAAGTCTGTCATGCAAAACAAATGAAAACTGGAGCTGGATAGGCCGGACCAATAATAACCGCCTGAAAGGAGTCTTCTCATGTCAAAGTTAAAACGGTTGAGACGGAAACGAGCGCTGCAAAAAAAGGCCAATATCCGAAACATGGCTTTGAAAAGAAATTTGAGTGCAACACTGGGGCCCCGGAGCTTGTTGAAACAGATGACCCAATACCATCAAGACGTACTTCAAAACATCGAGTTCAATCTGGTCACCGGCTACCGCAACGACCACAGTATCGACGATTGCATCGTTGCGGACGCTTTGAAAGCAGCTATCAATGATAATGTGCCGCAGGACCCACGGGCCATATCATTGAACGAGGGTTTGGAAGATATCCGCCAGTTCCGCAGCGACGTTTCGGACGATATATGGCGGAACTGCTTGCGAGTTGTCTTGCAGTCCGTTTACAGGCATTCCAACTTGACGCCAGACTCAAGGGATTATCTTAACTTTGTTTCTGATTTTATTCTTTGACCAGTGGGAGACGATGGAAATTGAATTTTTGAAATTTGTCTTGCAGTTTTCGGCATAAAGGCCAGAATACGCCATATCATATTATCAACGTTTTAGGCTGGAGACGTAAAAAAATGTCGATTGTCAATTAAACGAAGGGAATCGAAATGGAAGTCCAAAAGGTGTTAAAGCAGGTGGAAAAAGACAATATAAAATTTATTACCCTGCAGTTTACCGATTTATTAGGCGTCATAAAGGAGCTCATCATACCGGTTGAAGAGCTGGAGGATGCATCACGCAACGGTGTCTGGTTTGACGGCTCTTCAGTTGAAGGCTTTGCCCGAATACAGGAGAGCGATTTATTTCTGAAGCCGGATATGGCGACTTACGCCGTTATGCCCTGGCTGACCGAAGACGGCAAAACTGCGAGACTGATATGTGATATCTACCGGCCGGATGGCAAACCTTTTGAAGGAGACCCCAGATTTATTCTCAAACAAGCTGCCGCTGAGGCCGCAAAAGAAGGCTTTGAATATAACGTCGGGCCGGAGCCGGAATTCTATCTGTTCAGAGCTGATGATGAAAACAGGACATCGCCTATAGATTACGGCAGCTATTTTGACCTTTCTTCTCATGAAGGATACAAGGCCATAAAGAAGATAATAGGTGCGCTTGAGAATTTTGGAATTAAGGTTGAAACGTCTCATCACGAGGTTGGCTTCGGCCAATACGAAATAGATTTTAATTACGGACAATGCCTGGACATAGCCGACAAGGTCGTTACGTTAAAATACAGTGCGAAGAAAATCGCCCAGATGTACAATTTGCACGCCACCTTTATGGCCAAGCCGGTAATGGGTAAGCCCGGCTCCGGAATGCATGTTCATCAGAGTCTGTTTGAAACTGAATCAAAGACAAATACCTTTTACGACGAAAACCAGAAATACAATTTGTCTAAGATTGCTTATAATTTTATTGCAGGCCAGATAAAACATATCAAGGCGATGTGTGCGATTCTTTGCCCGACTGTGAATTCATACAAGAGACTGGTTTCCGGGTTTGAGGCGCCTGT
>JAUVYQ010000412.1 GCA_030603035.1 Phycisphaerae bacterium
CGAGAGTCAGCTTCCCTTTTTGGCGAAATGCCGCTTTGGGTCGGCTGCACTCGATGGCGTCCGGCAGCTTTCGGGATGCGAAACTTGAGCGGCCGGTTTCCGGCGCCGAACTAAGAAGGTTGCTCGTCGCGTCCCGACCCAGAGCAGCCGTAGAGCTTTTGGGAAAGCTGTCGTTCAACGTTGGAATTCAGCGGCTGCCGTAGGCAGTCCGCTGGAATGACTTGTTAGGCAACAACTCCACTGCCTATGGGTTTATAGCGGATTTACTTAGGTTGGTACTCCAATGATGAATGGTGAAGGTTAATGCGCAAATTTCCCGCATCGTCTTTAACGTAACCCCACGTTTTGTCAACGGTAGTCACTTTCCCATTTTTATCTGTGAAGTGAACTTTCCCCATAGTAATTGCGCTATTGCCATCAAGAAAAATAGCAGAAGTGACAGGCTCACATTTTTTCCAGCCTTTTAGAGCAAAACCTGTGTCGGCAGGGAAGGATGGGTCACCGCCAACGAAATAAGATAGCGCACCGGCACGTGTGGGGCGAAATGTTTGAGGGTTCACCGTGAGCGTAGGCTTAAAGAGTACTGCGCCCATTTGGTAGGCGTAAGCGGAATCTATGACTTTCTCGGCCAATGCTCTCGCTGCTACTTTTCCATCCTTTTCGTATGCGGCGTTGATATCAAGAAGAGCAGCACACCATGCTTGCTGAGCTGTTAATGCTTCCTTCTCTGTTACTGCCTGATTTACAACGATGGGCTCGTTTGCGTTCGCAATATTTGAGGTAAGTGCGACTAATGCTGTTAATGCTACAAGTTTGACTTTCATAGTTGGGAGACCTCTGGGTTGAAAGAATTGGATTGTTGCGTGTTTGACTGTGCCTAACTTTGTTTTAGGGCGACTGCCCTGCTGCGTAACATCGTTGCTGCTCCATAACATCAAACATCGACCCACGGCGTAACGCGCTTGCTGCTTGGATGCCCGAGGCATAGACTGTACAAAACAACAGTCATAACAAGCCAT
>JAUVYQ010000075.1 GCA_030603035.1 Phycisphaerae bacterium
GCAGATTTGATTTGTTTTTCCTCTGCCCGGCCTTCTTTGCACTATGCCATCTTCATTTATCAGAATCATCTCTCCTGGTTCAACGTGCTTTGCAACCTCGAATCCGTTATTTGGAAAAGCGCTGGTCTCAGCAGTCACCGCCCATCCATCAGCGCGTTTTCCAACAATGAGAGGCGTGTATCCAAATCTGTCTCTTGCCGCATATATTCCGTCCTTATGTAGCAACAGGAGTGAGCACGAGCCATCAATAACATCAAACATCTTCTCTATACCGTCTATCAAATCGTCTCCCTGGTTGATTAGTTTTGCTATCAACTCCGGTGTGTTAACGGCTCTCTCGCTTACCTCGCTGAAAGATATTCCCTTCTTTAACAATTTTGTTGCCAATTCCTCAGCGTTTTCTACAAAGCCGCTGGTTACAGTACAAAATGGTCCGAATCTTGAGTTAAGATAAATAGGCTGTTCGTCATAGTCGCTGATAACGCCGATGCCTTTGTTGCCGTTTATGTGTTTATAATCATCATAGAATTTTGACTTAAACTGGCTCTGGTTCAAGTTGTGTATTTGCCGGGTGAAATCTTCTCCAAGCACGGCTATCCCTCCGTATTCGGTTCCCAGATGCGAATGATAATCTGTTCCATAGAAGAGTGTTTCAGCACAATTCCCATTCGCGACCACTCCAAAAATACCACTCATATTTTGCCTCCTTTGCGATATGTTCGATATTTCCCTTATCAAGCGCTTAGCGCCACTACGATCCACGAACCATGAGCTATTTAAGAATTACTTTGCCGGTCCCGGTTGTGATTCTGCCTATCTTGTAGACCTGCTCACCATATCTTGTTAGTTTCTTTGCTATCGAATCGGCAAAGTCCTCAGACACTATCAATACGAACCCTATCCCCATATTGAAGACCCTGAACATCTCGTCTTCTTCGACAGGGCCTGTCTTTTGCAGAAACGTAAATATCTTATGTTTTGGCCAGTTCGATTTTTTTATAACCGCATTGCAATCTTTCGGCAGCACTCGCGGAATATTTCCCAGCAGACCTCCGCCGGTAATGTGTGCCATTCCGTGGACGACTCGTTTGACCTTGTATTGTGATAACAGTTTAACTATTGCTCGAACGTAAATTCGCGTCGGTTCCAGCAGTGTATCGCCTAATCCAGCGCCATCGAGCTCATCCAGTATGTCGGTCATTTTAAGAGCGGCTTTCTTAAAACAGATATTGCGAACGAGCGAATACCCGTTACTATGCAACCCGCTTGAGGCCAGGCCGAGAATATAGTCGCCGGGTCTTATGTTTTTTCCGGTGATGATTTTTTTCCGCTCGACTACTCCGACGGCAAACCCGGCCATATCGAAATCGTCCTTTCGGTAGGTATCAGGCATTTCAGCGGTTTCCCCGGCGATTAGTGCGCAGTCAGCCAGTCTGCAGCCGGCCGCAACGCCTTTTACCAGCTCGGTGATTACTTTCGGCTCCAGCTTATTCACCGCCAGATAATCGAGAAAAAACAACGGCTCAGCGCCCTGAACAAGCATATCATTGACGTTCATTGCCACTAAATCAATACCTACGGTGTCAAACTTTTTTATTTTGCCGGCGAGTTGAACTTTGCTGCCCACGCCGTCGGTACAGGCCACGAGGACAGGGTTCTTGTAATTTTTCTTGAAGAGTCTTTCGTCGTAGTCAAGCCGAAACATCCCTGCAAAGCCGTTTTGCGACTCGATAACTCGCGGCCCGAATGTACTGGCAATGCAGGAGTAGATTTGCCGAACCATCTCGTCGTTGGCATCGATACTTACGCCGGATTGTTCGTAGCTGATGTATTTACTCATCTATCAGAGAATTAAAAATTCAAAATTCATCGTCAAACATCTGCATTTGACAGCGTTCCGCAGCGAACTTGTTCACCGCAATATCTACAGGTATTCTGTATTTGCCGTTCCAGCAGGCGGTGCAATAGTGCTCTGCCGGCAAAATCGCACAGGACAGCAGCCCATCCAGTGACATATAACCGACGCTATCCACTTCAAGAAAATCCTTGATTTGTTCCCAATTGCGATTATTTGCCAGCAGTTCTTCTTTGGTGGGAAAATCCACGCCGTAAAAACAGGGAAACCTGAGTGGCGGACAGCTCACTCGCATATGGATTTGCTTTGCACCGGCCTGGCGCAACGCTCTCATCTTGCCTTTTGTGGTTGTGCCGCGAACGATTGAATCGTCCACCACCACAACGCGTTTTCCACCCACGACCTCTTTTACAACTGCCAGCTTGAGTTTAACCTCCAGCTCTCTCCGTTTCTGGTCGGGCGAGATAAATGTCCTGCCTATGTAGTGGCTCCTGACAAATCCCATATCGAAAGGTATTTTGCTTTGCTCTGCGTATCCTATTGCCGCCGATGTCCCTGAATCCGGCACCGGTATTACCACGTCTGCATCGGCCGGCTGTTCTATCGCCAGTTGCTTTCCGAGCTTTTTTCTAAACTCGTGCACATTTTCACCAAAAATGGTACTGTTTTGCTTGGCGAAATAGATGTGCTCGAAGATACAGTGGGCCGGCGTAACAGTGCCCGGCTTGACGAAAAATCTGCTCGAGAGACCCCCTTTATCCAGCCGAACAATTTCGCCGGGGGCGAACTCACGAATGAACTTTGCTCCTATCGCATCGAAAGCGCAGGTCTCGCTGGCAATGACGTAACAGCCTTTTTCTGTTTGCCCAATGCACAGAGGACGGATACCGTAAGGGTCCCGGACCGCCTCAATACGGTCGGCGAACAAAAACAACAGACAATAAGAACCCTGAAGATGGTGCAAGATATGGGACAGGGGGTCGGGATTGATAACGTGGGTCGGCTTGGCAAGCAAATGTGTAATTACTTCCGTATCGCTTGTCGATTTGAAGATACTGCCGTGGGCCTCATATTCGTCCCGCAGAAGGGCCGCGTTTAGAAGATTGCCGTTATGTGCCACCGCCACTGGGCCGCGGGAGTACTCACTCAAAAGCGGCTGGCTGTTAATGGCTTTGCTGGTACCTGTCGTTGAATATCGCACGTGGCCAATCGCTATCGGATTAGACAATTTCGCCAAAATGTCCAAACCGCTGCGGAAAACCCTCCTTACCGTGCCCATACCCGTGTAACACCGGATAGATTCTCCATTGCTGGAGGCAATTCCTGCTGATTCCTGGCCGCGGTGCTGAAGACTGTGTAAGCCGAAAAAGGTTTTTTGAACGGCTTCCACGTCACCAAAAATACCGAAGAGACCGCAATTTTCTTTTTTTTCTGAATCCACCAAACCCTCGCACTAAATAATTAATGCGGAAGATTAAAAACCAGCCAGAATAGTAGTTTAGTGAATTGGCCAAAGCAAGTCAAATCCGTTAAGGCCGATTTTTTTCTGGCTCGGGATACATAAATTAGGACCCACACAGCTAACAATACGATTTATTCGTCATCCTCGCCTATTGCACGGGGTCCTATTTGCAAGAAGCCGCAGAATGGGAACCCATCCAGTGTTTTTCTATCTCTTCCAGCGTCTTGCCCTTGGTTTCCGGCAGGAAGAGCAGAACAAACACAAAAGCAACCGCACACATCGTTGCATATATTCCAAAGGTAACAGCACCATCGAGTTTTTCCAGCATAACCGGAAACGTCAGCGACACTAAAAAGCACGCTATCCACAGACAAACCGTAGCGATCGACATTCTCCGATAGGGCGAAGTGCTTCGTAAGGAAGGGAATCGTTCCTGCAATAACCGCGGTATCAAATCCGAACGAAAGTCCCCCAACTGCAGCGACAATGCAAACTAAAAATACATAGACGGTACTGCCCGAATCTTCCACTACTTTCATTGGGTCCATTTCACAACTTTCTGCCCAACGCCTCGAACATAGCCAGCAGATTTTCAATTGGCGTATTGCACTGAATATTGTGAACCGTATTGAAGACATAGCCGTTTTTCTGGCTGAATATCCGCACCCGCTCGGCAACCTGCCGGCGCACCTCATCAGGCTTGCCGAACGGGAGCGTCTGTTGTGTATCCACGCCGCCGCCCCAGAAAACTATCCTGCCGCCATATTTATCAACCAGAAGTTGTGGGTCCATACCCCTGGCCGAGGTCTGAATGGGATTTAGAATATCGAATCCGGCTTCGATGAATCCCTCAATAAGCGGCTCACAGCCCCCGCAGCAGTGTTTCATCGTCTTCCACTCGGTATGGGCGTGAATCCAGTCGTTGAGTTTCTTGCTGAACGGCAGATAAAGCTCCCTGTATCCCTCTGGACTGCAAAACAGTGTATTCTGCGCCGCCAGGTCAGCGCCATCCAGAAACAAAAGATGCACTTTGTTGCCCACAGCCTGGTAAATTCGCTCGAGATTCTTAATCGCTATTTCCGCCTGACCTGCAAAGACCTCTTTAATGTATTCTTTTCGCGACACCGTGCTGATATACCATTCTTCAATGTCACGAATCCCTTTCGGCTTCTTCATCCACGGTGCCGGGACAAGCGCTATATCACCGAAGGCCGTCCCCGGAAACGCCGCTGCAATCGCAAGGCCGGTTTTATAAAGCTCACTTGCCCCCTGCTCGTAAACTTTCAAATCTTCGTCACTGATTAGCGTGAACTCTTCGAGATTATCCGCCGGATTCAACTTGGCTTCGTCAATGGGGCTTTGGCGAATAATCGAGTCAAAATAGAACCCACCTTTGGGCATCCGGGCCGAAGCCGGCACTGACTTATCGCCTTGCGGATACATTAAAATGTTCCCGTTGGGTTCCGGCTCAGTATTGAACTTGCCGCCAACCAGCACATCTGTGCCGTCAAAGGTTCGCCACGGCTTCCAATCTGCATTTTCGAACCCAAACATGTTCTTTGGCCCCGGCAAATGCACCACGTCAATCCCAACCGCATCCCGCAGGTCAGCCGCAACTTCACCAAGCATTTGATAAGGCTCGACAACTTTCACCGGCTTATCCAGACCGAGCGCCTCTCGCAGCTTCGCTATGACACTAACGTGAGCCCCGCTGCAGGGCGTACCGCCTAAATCCACAGGGACACGATCCACTTTTTTGTAGTTGAGAGTCCTCAGCACGCGCTCTCTGCCGGTCATGGTATCTTCTGTATTAGCTCTGTCACCGGAGCGGGTATTCATAAGAATCTCCTGTAGGGTGTGCACTGCACACCCTACAAAAACGATTTTCGATTTTCAATTGGTAATTGGTAATCGAGAACTTTCTGTCGGTATTCTATCACTTCACTACCATTATTACAAAGAATTAGGCACACAAGCCGACATTGAAAGAGGAAAAAGTAATTGGCAAAAGCGACCGCAGGATGTCCGTCAGCAAAAGACGGCGGGGAATTGTCCGACTACAAAACCGGTAGCTATTTTAAGAGGGTGGCGGGGTCGAGATTGGCCGATTCTATGTCTTTGAAATATTTTACTGTGCCGACCTTCAACTCAACGGTAGCTTCTTCGTCACAGACGATAATGCCCTTGGGGTGCATTTGAAGGGCACTGATTGTCCACATATGATTTACGCCCTCTTCGATGGCGTGCCGTAATGCACGGGCCTTATGATGGCCGTTGACAATAATAAGGACTTCCTCAGCATCCAGAACAGTCCCTACGCCTACGGTTAAAGCAGTTTTGGGCACCTTATTAATGTCTCCGTCAAAAAACCGTGAATTGGCAACGATGGTATCGTAAGTCAGTGTCTTGATGCGTGTCCTCGACGACAGTGACGAGCCTGGCTCATTAAACGCTATGTGGCCGTCAGGCCCTATACCGCCGACAAAAAGCTTGATGCTGCCCGCCTTTTTTATTTTTTCTTCATAGCTCGCACATTCAGCTTCCAGGTCCGGCGCATTGCCGTTGAGAATGTTGATATTATCTTTTCGAATATCGATGTGGCTGAAAAGATATTTATTCATAAATGAATGATAGCTTTCAGGGTGGTCCTCGGGAAGATCCACATATTCATCCATATTAAATGTGACAACATTCTTGAATGAAACCACCCCTGTCTTGTGAAGCTCCACCAGTTCGTTGTACACCCCTATCGGTGAAGAGCCTGTTGGGAGGCCCAGCACAAAAGGTGCGTCATCCGGCGCCGCATCGACGGATTTCGAGTCGGTCGGGCCAAATTCATTTATCTTTTTGGCAACATAGTTGGCAGCCCACTCGGACGCTAATTCATAATTGGGTTCAATTATTACTCTCATAAACTACTCCTTACTTGAATGCGATTTGTGTTAACGCAGCTTTTCCATTCGGCTGATAAGCTCATCACCGAGTGTTGTCTTGCTGGTTATATGTTTTTCGATTTCAGAAACGAAACTATTTTCTTCAAATGTCCCCCTAACCTGTTCAAAATCGCTATGTTTCGTTTCCTCCTCGCCGTCAAGGCCAAATCCGGTTTGAGCAGTAGCGGCAAATTCTTTTTGGGCGTCGGCATAAAGCATATGGTCAAGTTCTACGACGGCCGTCTTCCATTTCGTTACCAGTTCAATAATATCGTCTGCTGTTATTTTTTCGACCCTTTTGCCCAGACGCTCCTGTAAAATGTTTGCCGCCCAGGCCCACTCATACGCAGGATAATTCTCATACATCGACTGAAAAGCTTCTGTTGTCTGCTCCAGTGTGCTAATAGTACCGTTTTCGATGTCACCGAGCATTTTTTTTACGCTTTCTTCCGGAGCGAACAAACCGGCCAGGTCCACCCATTTGCCTGGCCCTATGTTAGTTTCCGGCGACAACGCCGCTTGAAGTTCATCAACGCTTTTGAATCCGGCTTTCGACGGATTTTCCAATCGCTTAATTAAACAATTGCCCAGGAATTTATCAATACCTATCTCGTAGAATCTAATGCCTCTGTCCAGCGATGAGTTCTTAATCTTGACACTGTGGTAGGTAAAGTATTCTGTGCTTTCGCCGGAAGTTGCTTTAAGGTTCGCAAGCAGCCGGCAGCCGTTGAGCATTTTTTGAATTGTATAGGGGCTTAAAAGCTTGAAGTTTATGTAGTCAAGCTTTTTGAGACTTTTTCGCCTGTCGCGCTTCGGCCATTTTCGAGCATCTCGAACGGTCCCTACGCTGCGCAAATTCACTCCGGGGACAAGAATGCTTTCGTCTTCGTGCTCAATCAAGTATGAAAAAGGCAAATCGGAGGTATCTGAGTTCCTATAGTGTCTGCCCATCACAACGGTAAACGCCCCAACCTTTGCCGGCCAGAGCATATATGAATCGCTGGCGGTCTTCGAGCCCCTTTCGACCACTCCCTGATGGACCGGGCCCAGTTTGTACATATGATTACTCTGGTTCGTTCCGCTGCCGGCGTTTATAAAGGAAAACAGCCCGGCAATCAACAAGGTGGATTTATGATGCGTTACGGTGTAGGGCCCGGCAAATATCGCGCACGCCTCGCCGTGGAAACCGCCGCAGTTAGCAAAATATACCGAGTTTTCCGCAGAATACTGCTTGGCTAACACGGTGCCCTGGCCTACAAAACATTTGCATATTATTGTGCCGTCGGTAATCTTTGAGCCGCTGCAGCAAATAAAATCTTCTGCGAAAACGCCGGGACCAATATAAACAGGGTCTTCCGGACAGCTATTGATTGAGCCGTTCTCCAATCTGTTAGCCCCCTCTATCACGCTTGCGGGACCTACTTTGACGTTCTTGATAATTCGGCAGTTTATAAGTTTTGCACCTGCCCCCAATACTCCCATTGGCGAGGTTACAGACCTGGTGTAGTTAGCGATCATTTTTTGCAGGTTTTCAATTACTTTCGGCCTGTGGCGATAAAATGCGATTATATAAGCAGTATGGGCGGATAAATGGTCGTAAATGGGTATTTCTCTGCCCCCGGCCTCATTAACAACAGCGACTTCCGTGCCATTACCAAATGAGCTTTCGCCTTCAACGGCAAGCAAATCAATATTTTCGATTAGGACGTCATCTTCGATTATGTAGTTGGCAATATAATTTCTGATTTGGTCGATATATACATTATTGCCGATTGTGCAGTTGTGGATTGTTGCGTTACTGATTCCCGTTGGCTTCGTTACGCCGCCGAAAAAGGACACTCGCTTTTCAAACACGCCTAACTTTACGTTGCCGGAAAAGTGCGTCGATTTTACTCTCCCCGCGTCAAAACCCTCGGCAACCTGAACCTTTGACCAATCATTACAACTGCAGCCCCGGCTGGTTAGCTTGGCAATTTCCTCGGAAGATAATGGACGCGTTCCCGAACGCATCTTATCGCGTTTGGGGTTTCGACGGAATCCTGATGTCATTTTCGCACCTCTCTTTTAGCCTTTTAGCTGATCAGCACCGGCAATATTAAAACCATCATTTCTATGTCGTCAGAAAAATGTTTAATGTTCAGCGCTTAATTTGGCAAAGAGAATATACGGATTGTAGTCCCATAAATCAAGATATTTAAGCCAATTCTTATAGGGTAGTTCATTTTTCGTTTTGCTAAAGCCTGACTATTGATGTCTGTGTTGAAAATGGAACTCATGTACGTTGAATCAGCCTGAAATCTGCCTTTTCGGCTTGTCCGGCTTGGCTATGAATTTGGCTGTTCCATTATCTATACAGTTCTCAATAAGATAGTGTGGCACGAAAACAATGCGCCTCCGGGCAACCGCGCGAATCGACCGGCTTTTGAGCGTCTGCACACACTTCTTCACAGCATTTCGGTAATTTGTAGTTGATTTATCTGTCGGTTGGTTGAAGTTTTTACTTTGGAACGGTTCTCCGAAAAGCCCCCTAAACTAATAATTTAGTCACCCCAGCCGGTGTCACAAAAATAAATTACGAAATTTTTGGCAAAATTTGGAGTAATCTGTTGGTCGCTGCCGATGTTTATCGTATAAGGCAATTATACTCTCTTTGGGCAATCATCTGCGGATTTTCCGAGTTGTTTTCGGGACCCCCATTTTGCAATACGTCGCGAAACGGGAACCCTCAAGGATGGAACTATGTCAAATCAGCCAAGGGTGGCGAAGGTTTTGGCAGCACTGCTGGTTTCAATGACAACCGGGGCAATGGTCTTGATGGCTCTGGGCAATAATCCTCCCTCTGCAGGTCTGTTTTCTCTTGCCGTCTTTAATGAGCTTGGTCCTGCCAAGAAGGCCATTCGCTCTCGAGCTGCTCAGTCCCCCGGACGCTGGAACTGCATCGAAATTTACTATAGCGGCACTAAAGCCGGCAACATTGAGCAGTTGGCCTCGTTGAGTGGCCTGGCCGGTCCCGAGGATATCAACTGCCACTTTGTTGTCTGCAACGGCCTCGGCGGCGGCAACGGCCGGATACAATCAACCGAAAAATGGCAAAGACAGTGGTCAAGCATACCAGGACGAACCTGGTACGGCAATGGTCAGACCATCCGCATCTGCGTTGTAGCTGATGGCAAAACCGCCCATCCAACCGACTTTCAGATAAAAAGCATAGAGGCACTTGTAGAAGCGCTATACAGAAAGTTCTCCATTCAGCCCGGATCCATCTACTACCCCGGCGATTGGCGGTAGCAACGCCACATAATAAACGCGTGGGATAGGTTGCTGTCTGAAGTTTCGTTTCCATATTAAAACCGGATGGGCATCTATCAGATGCACATCCGGTCATTTTATGCAGGGCTGTTACTTACTAAACAGCGTTCCAACTATTTTTGGCGTGGCTTTTCAACTGCCGGCCAAAATCTCGTCCTGGCCTAATCCGTCTCCGGCCCCGGAGCTCTCCACCATGGACACCACGGCCCCGGAACACCTCGGCCCAATCCGCCCATACCTCTGCCTTGGAAGCCTCGGCCCAATCCTCTCATACCTCTGCCTTGGAGATCTCGACCCCATCCGCCCATACCTCTGCCTCTGCCTTGGAAACCTCGGCCCAATCCTCTCATGCCTCTGCGTTGCATCAGCGGGCCTGGTCTGTCTGTATCTTTGGGCGGCGCCTTACGTATTTCAGGGCGTCCTTTCTTCGCGCCGGGCCGTGCTGCTTCAGGTCTGCCGCGGACACCTCGCCCGGTTTCGCCGGGAGCAGTTCTTGCTTTTTGCATTCTTTGCCTGAGCTGATTCATCTTCCTGATTAATTGCCCCATCTTTTCCCTGTCGTTTTCCCGGTAGGCCTTTGTGAGTTCGTCTAACAATCTGCCAGCCCCCTCTTGCATAGGCCCCTCTTGCCCGGGGCGGAGCTGCTGGAGCTTACCACGCACAGTTTCTCTAACTGCCCTTAGCCGGCGCCTTTGCTGCATACCCTCCATACGCCCGCGACCAGCTTCTTCACCTGCTCTTTGTCTACGAAGCTGCTCCACCTGGCCTTTTTGTTCTTCCTCTGCTTCAGGCCTGCCTATTTTTTCCTGGGCGATAAGATTTTCAGCTCCCACAAGCAAAACCACCGCCACAACACCCAACATAATCTTCTTTAACATTTCTTGCTCCTTTCCAAATTATGGTTTCCTTCCGGTCTGCCATACCGGATTTCCAAAGATACAGACGGATTCAGGGAGGGTATTATTGCAGTTTTGGGAAAATTTCGCAAAAAATATGAAAAAAATGGTATAATCCCCTACCTTTTTAGCCAATCCGGAAGCTGAATGCCTTTCGTCGGGCTGTCTATGCCGGGAGCATACGGCTTGAGATCGAGGACCGGGCTGCCGTCAAAGGCGTCGATCTTCTCGATGTGAACTACCCCGCCTTTAACCGAAAGAATCTTGCACAGGCTCAGGGCAATTAGATTGGGCCGAACGGGCGCGCGGCAGGCGAAGACGCCCACTTTACAGACGAGTGGATTTTTCTTGTTCCCCCGCGGATGGACCTGAAGGATGCTTCGTTTTCGGGGCGTATCGTTCTTGTCAAACCAATAAAGCACCCACACGTGTGAAAAGCCGTCCAACCCTTTGAGTGCATCTGCGTACCTGTCAAAAATCCGCAGCCGCACTGACTTGTCCTTCTTCTCTACCCTGCCAACAGGATATAATTTGAAAAACGCTTTCGCCCCCTCTTCTTCCACGGTCTCCGCTTCTGTCAGGTTGCTGCCAAACGCTCCTACGGTGACACAGGCAGCCATCCCCATGCTCTTCAAAAACAAATCGCGTCTTGAAATGTCCATAGCAGGTTCCTTTCAAGTTCGAGTTCACGGTTTTATGCATAATGACACAATAACATAAAGGTTCTCCTTAACCCTCTCCAATCAATCATCGGTGTGCTCGACCACGGACTTGTTTTTCCGAGGCAAAACCTCTCTGTTTTGCCGGACGTCGGGAACCTTCGCATCCTGTTTCGGTTTCTACCGTGTCGGCTCGGGCTGGAAAAGGTCTTTCTGTACGAAAATAGCAATGTAGTGACGTGTGCCGCTTATCAGTTCGTAGCGGATAGGAATCCAGCCGGCCTCCTCAGCCTGCTTTGACAATTGGCTTAGTGACACAGCGTGCGATGTATGCCGACCTATGAGCTCGGCGTATCTCTCAATCACACATACACGGCCGGTGGGCTTGATGACCTCCCGCAGGTGACGCAGGTAATCGACGCGGCCATCGGGTTTCAAATGATGATAGACCATCGAGAAAAACGCCAGATCACAGGAGTTTTCCGTCAGATTGGTACTGTCGGTGTCACACAAATAGGGCTTGATCTGCGGTATATCCGCACACTTTCCCTTCATCCGACTGACTTTCTTTTCTTCGACCTCTGAGGCGTGAATAATGCCCTTGTCGCCGACGAATTTGGCCATGTGCTCCGCCCACCAGCCGTCGCCGGCGCCGATGTCCACAACGACGTCTCCCGGTCTCAAATCCAGTTCTTTAAGGATGTACTTGCTCTTAGCACGAAACGGGTAGCCGGAACCATCAGCACGTGCATATTGCTTCGGGTCGGTAACCCGGGTACTCCGCCACTCCGCTAGGGGACGCCTTACGGCGGAGTCCGTGGAGGTTGCCCCAGGCGAACTACCCAAAGCAGCGATAAGAGTCAAGACCGTGAGTAGTCGACTTATTCTTCGCATGGTCGGTCTCCTTAGTTATGTTGGAAACTGTTATGTTGAACTTTTGACATTTTAGTTTCGTCTCTGTTGCGCTGGACCGCACAGCGTCTCCCCCTTGCTTTCTGCCGAAGGCAGAAAAAGGGGTGGGTACCTTCGTTGACATCCTCGACCTCCCTACCAAAAGAGCTTCGGCTCACGCCGTTTTGGTGGGGGGTTTCTATGTCTCTCCTCGACGCCGGACCAACGACCAGACGTAATAAACCGGGATGCCGGCAAGGATGCTGCCGAGGCTGTACACCGAAGGTTTCCGCCACTGCATGAACGCGAACACAGTCATAAACAGGGTTACCGCTATAAAGATTGCCGGGACAACTGGGTATCCAGGCAAGCGAAACGGTCTTTCCATGTCTGGCCGGCGCCATCGAAGGACGTACACCGCAGCGATGAAGAGCATCGCAAAGAGCGACAATCCCACCGAGGCATACTTGTACAAGTCCTGGAAGTCCGTCACGAACAGAATAATGATCGCGCACATGCTCTGCGCGAGCATCGCGTAAACGGGAACCTGCCCCCTCGGGCTGAGATGCCCCGCTACAGACGGGAACAAGCCATCCCTTGCCATTGCGTAGTAGATCCGCGGGCCGGTGATAATAAAAGCGCTCACTGTAGCCAGGAACGTCAATCCGACCGCAACGGAGAAGATGCTGGAAGCCCTCGCCCCAAACAGATTTTTGACCGCGAGCTGGGGAACCTGCTCTGCGTTGGCAAATCCCACGTCCTCGAGAGGTACCGCGTAGGCGAAAACGAGGTTAAGGGCCAGATACAAGACGATGACGAGCCCGGTGCCCAGCAGCAGGGACCGTGGGAGAATTCTACCTGGGTTCTTAACCTCGCCGGCCAGATAGC
>JAUVYQ010000202.1 GCA_030603035.1 Phycisphaerae bacterium
TCAAGGTTGCCAACTCAATGGTATAAGGCACGCAGGAAAAACCTTCTTTGGCAGGCGGGTTCAGGATATGATATAAAAACAAACTGAAATATGATGGCGATTCAAATTATGATAAAGTTTTCAAACCTACCTGTCTCTGTAAAAACCTTCTTTGGCAGGCGGGTTCAGGATATGATATAAAAACAAACTAAAATATGATGGCGACTCAAATTATGATAAAGTTTTCAAACCTACCTGTCTCTGTAAAAACCTTTTTTGGCAGGCGGGTTCAGGATATGATATAAAAACAAACTAAAATATGATGACGATTCAAATTATGATAAAGTTTTCAAACCTACCTGTCTCTACACTAAATATTACCACAAGAGCAACTTTCCTGTCAAATAAAATATCGGCAAATTTGCCAAAATTATTGAAAATTTTTACAATTCGCTTAATATCTTTGTTTTCGGCCTGGAATCGCAGATATGAATGCCCAAAAAACCTTTGAAAACATAACAAAGCTGCTAAAAAAGCACAATCAGAGCCACCTTCTGGCGTTCTGGGAGCAATTAAATACGGCCCAGAGGCAAAATCTGCTGGCACAAATCCGGCAGCTGGACTTCTCGAAGATAGACAATTGGGTGGCCGACTTCGTCAAAAAGCCCACTTCTGCCGAAATGGGTGCCGATTTTGCCCCTGCTTGGTCCTACGGCCCCGCCCCGGCCGACGCAGAGCAAAAAACCAAGTACGGCAAAGCCGTCGAACTGGGCAGAGAGCTGATACGCCGGAACAAGGTTGCCGCCCTGGTCGTGGCCGGCGGACAGGCCACCCGACTCGAATTCGAAGGCCCAAAGGGAAATTTCCCCATCAGCCCCGTTAAAAACAAAACGCTGTTTCAAATCTTTGCCGAATCCATCGCAGCCGCCTCGGAAAAATATCAGACCGTCTGCCCCTGGTATATTATGATCAGTCCTTTGAACTATGCCGTAACCTGCGAAATCTTCCGCTCGAATGATTATTACGGCCTGAGAGAGAGCGACGTCTTTATATTTCAGCAGGGGACACTGCCGAATTTTAGTTTCGACGGAAAAATCCTGCTGGCCGACAAAGCCACTATTGCCTGCTCGCCCGACGGGCACGGCGGAAGCTTAAAGGCGCTCTACAAAAGCGGCGCCCTCGAAGATATGAAAAGACGCGGCGTAGAATTCATAAGCTATTTCCAGGTAGATAATCCGCTCGTAAATATTTTTGACCCGCTCTTTATCGGCCTGCACACTCTCGATGAGGCCGAGATGTCCTCAAAGGCCCTGATAAAGATAAGGCCAGAGGAAAAGGTCGGCAACTTCTGTCTGGTCGATGGCAAAGTAACCGTCATCGAATATAGCGATTTTCCTGATGAGCCGGCTGAGAAACAAAACCCCGACGGCTCATTAGTTTTCGAACTCGGCAGTATCGCCATCCACATTATCAATCGCACCTTTGTCGAAAGACTAATCGCCGAGGGTCTTACTTTGCCCCTGCACAAAGCCGTCAAAAAAATCCCGCACATCGACGAAATTGGAAAGCTTGTCGAACCTGCTGAGCCAAACGGCATAAAGCTGGAAAGCTTTGTTTTTGATGCCTTGCCGTTGGCCTCAAGGTCGATAATTTTGCAGACGCTGCGAAGCGAAGAATTTTCACCCGTCAAGAACACCACCGGCACCGACAGTGTCGAAACCGCAAGGCAGATGATGACTGCCCGTGCTGCTGATTGGCTCGAATCAGCCGGCGTAACCGTCCCCGGAAAGCCGGATGGCTCAATCGATGCAACGCTGGAAATCGCCCCCAGCTTTGCATTGGAAAAAGACGACGTCAAGGCAAAGATAAATCAGATACCCGAAATCAAGCCGAAGGACAAGCTCTACCTGGCCTGACCAATCGCCAGGGTGCCCGTCAAGTTTGTAGGTAGATTTACAGATTCCCAGCACATTTATTTGAAATCAGATTCGCAATAATCCCCACTTATGTCATTGCGAGCGAGGCAAAGCCCAGCAAATCTGAAACGTTTGTCCCGCTCTGCTTAGATTCCTTAACAGGACGATTTCAGGTTCGGCCATAGCCGGTCTTCCTGCCGGGCGGCCCATACACAATGGTTCCTGGTCATAAACTCTTGACTATGTAAGAGAATTGAGATAAATGACATTGAGGTCCGGCGGTTCCGTGCCGGATTCGAGCTTAAACATCAGCCCCATTGTGTGCGGGGAAATAATCGGAAAGGGCGCTAAAATGGCAGAAAAATTGGCAATCGACGGAGGTCCCAGGGCCGTAACGAATGACCTGGCCGGTTGGCCACAATTTGATGAAAAAGCAATCAAGGCGGTCCAAGAGGTCCTCAGGTCGGGCAAGGTCAATTACTGGACTGGGCCCAAAGGAATGGAGTTTGAACGAAAATTTGCCCAGTGGCAGGGCAGCAAATATGCCGTCAGCGCCTCAAGCGGCACCGCAGCCCTGCACATCGCGCTTAGCGCTCTGGGGATTGGGCCCGGCGACGAGGTCATAGTGCCCAGCTACACCTTTATTGCCAGCAGTTTTTCAATCGTGCAGGCCGGGGCAATACCACGTTTTGCCGATGTAAATATCGACGACCATTGTATCAGCGTCGAATCAGCCGAGAAGCTCGTCAACGAGCGGACCAGGGCGATTATGCCTGTGCATCTGTATGGCAACGTCTGCGATATGGACAAAATACTGGCTTTTGCGAAAAGGCATAATCTATTTGTTATTGAGGACAACGCCGAGGCCTTTGGCGGTGTCTATAAAGGCAGAAAAACCGGCACCATCGGCCACATCGCGGCCTGCAGCTTCTGCCAGAATAAGACATTTACCACCGGCGGCGAAGGCGGCATGGTAACCACTGACGACGAAGAGCTCACCTGGCAGGCAAGGAGCTTTCGCGACCACGGCTACGATGTCAAACAGCGCCTGAGTCTGCTGGAGCTCGAGCAGAAACTGCCCTACATCCATAACATGGTCGGATGGAACTATCGGATGACCGAGATGCAGTCAGCCATCGGGCTGGCGGAGCTGGAACGGATTGACACCTGGAACCTGCCCAGGCGCAAACGAAACGCTCATATCATAATCGATGCGATAAAGGATTTACCCCGGGTCAAATACACACCGGTCGATACTGACGAGCGTCAGAATGGCTGGTACGTCCTGGCGTTTTCTCTGGACATTGAAAATATGACCTGCGATATAAATCAATTTGTCGCCGCGTGCACCGCCGAAGGTGCTCCATCCTGGAGGGTCTTCTGGCCCCAGTGCCACACCGAGCGGGCCTACCGGCAATACAATTCTTTCGGCAAAAGTGGCTTCCCATTCAAATCCGGAGAGTACACAAATCCCGAAAGCGTTGACTACAGCAAAGTAGATGTGCCCAACGCCATCTGGCACCAGAGCCACACATTTACCTGTTTCGCATTTCCAACATATACCGAAGAAGATTGCCGGCAGATAGGCTGCGCTCTGGCGAAAGTAATAAAGGCCTATTCGAAATAGAAAAGGGAAAGGATTGATACTTATGTCCACGAAACTCAAATGGGGTGTAATCGGCTCGGGTGGAATTGCCAGAAGAAGAACGATTCCGGAAGGCATTACAAAGGCCCAAAATTCGGAGTTGTCTGCGGTTTTCGATATCAATCAGCAGGCGAATGCCGAGGTGGCCGAAGAATATAGTGCCGAACAGGCGGCAAGTATCAACGAACTGCTCGAAAC
>JAUVYQ010000154.1 GCA_030603035.1 Phycisphaerae bacterium
GTTATTTTCGCGATTTTGGTCTGTCATACTATCTAAACATCCCGACTCGGAGAAAGCTATTATTTCGGTTCGCTCGGCTCCCTGGGTTCAATGTTGGGCATTTCCTTTAATAGACTTTCAAGCCATGAACCTTCTCTTAAAATGATGGTCGTCCTTTCTTTCAATGTTTCCTTGGCGGCGTCAATTTCCCGCAGAAACATTGCAAACTCAGGGTCGGCTTCGAGCATCTTATAATATTTTGCGGCCTCGGCGTCGCCCTGGGCTTGTATTGCCTTTGCTCTTGCCTCAGCGGCAGCTAACAATTCTGTCTTTTTCGAATCGGCGTCGGTTTTTATCTTTGTTGCCTCGGCGTTTCCCTCGGCAATAGTGGCTTCGGTCCTGCGGTTTCTTTCAGCTATCATTCGGTCAAAGACAGCTCTGCTGACATCCTTGCTGACTTTGAGCTGCTTTATGCCGAGGGTCTTGATTTCAATGCCGTAAGCGTCTCTGACGGCCTGTTTAAGATTGGCGAGCATCTCCTCTTCAATTTGCGGAAATTTTATTTTTGCGGGGTCGCTATTTACAAATTCACCAAAGGAATGTCGGCCAATTATTTTATTTTGGGTATCACTAATCTGGCTCAGCAACTTACTCTCAGCTTCCCTGACGGTTCCAACGGCATTGAAGAATCCCAGCGGCTCGGCAATTCTCCAGACGACATAGGTTTTTACGATAATCGGCACAGCGCCTCTGGTTGTTGTCTCGCCGAGGTCGGCTTCGAAGACTCGCATCCGGGAATCGAACGGATGTTTCCTCTGGATTGGAGCCGGCCACTTGAAATACCAGCCGGGCTCAGTGATTTGGCGAGTAGGCTTGCCAAAGGTCGTTACCAGGACCGATTGTGTTTCTCTTACCTGGAACGAGAAAAGATACAGTCCCAAAACTGCAACCACCAATACGATGAAAATTGTAATTGCTATATTTTTCATTTTTCGCTGCTCTCCTCAAAACCGCCCCATTCATACAAACTGGGTGTTAGTTTTTTCGTAAGATCGAATATAAATATCTGGGTATCATTCTTATTGGCAACGACGACATACTTTCTTATCTTTTTAAGGGTCTCTTCGAAGACCGTTAATATTTGCTCACGTTTATAAATTTCCTTCGCGGCTTTGTATGCCTTAAGCTGGCTGGCAAAGCGCTCGCCTGTAGCGCGAGCAAGCGTCGCTACTTCAAAGGCATAGCTTTGGGCTTCTCGCAGTGTGCTGAAGATATCACCCTTTGCTTCTACAAAGGCCTTATCCAGAGTTTTGCCGAGCTTTTCGACCTGCTCAGTGTTGTTTTGTTCTTTAGCCTGTTGGTATTTGGCTGCAAGGTCGTAGAGCTTATCGGCATCTTCAACAGAACCTGCCAGCGCACTTAAAGTTTTGTTGCGTTCTGCCTGGGCACCAAGAATAAGTGCTTGCTTCTCCTGAACAGCACCGATAACCTTTTGATAGTCTGCTGCAACTTCGGGCGGCGGGTGAATGCCCTGCAGGCCCAGAAATACGATTTCAACACCCAGTCTTTCGCTGTCTGCGGCATCCTGAATTCTTTGGGTCAATATCTCTTTGGCTTCAGCTCTACCTGCTCCAAGCAGGCTATGTTCTATATCAGCTTCACTATCGACTTCAATCGTTGCACTGGCTGCGAATTTTGTAAGTTCGCGATAACAAATGGATTCGAGCAGTTTCTCCGGCTCGTTGTGATTGTAGATAAAAGAATACAAGTCCTTTATTCTGTATTGAACGGGGACAGCAGCCATAACGAGACTCACCGGCACAGCTCCAGCATCTAATTTTCCGGTTGTCTGTTCGCTGGCAACGAGCAAGTGGTATTCCTTCTCGTAATGAGTCTCGCCCCACAGTAACGACCGCTCACGTATCACTTCCCCCGTCTTCGGGTCGGTCTTGGGCACATACCCGACGCTGATTTCCATAACTTTTTTCACAGGACGTTTGCAGGCGATATCGATGGGCCAGGGCCATTTGAAAGCCAGGCCGGGTCCAATGAGCCTGACGTCGTTCGAATTGTTTACAGGATTGCCGAAACGCTCTATTATCGCTTCCTCGTTGGGGGCTACTATAACAATGCAGCTCAACAGATACAGGGTAACGGCGGCAAAAAGAACCAAGGGTGCAATCGCCTTTTCGAGGAGTTTATAAAACCAGGTTTGAGAGACTTCAAAGCCAAACTGATAATCGATGGCACCTGCGGCGGTACGCAATATTCCGCCCGGCTCATTTATAACGCCCAGCAGTCTGCTGTCAAAAGCGGCTCTACTGTACCGGTCTTTCAGTCTTGGGCGATATATGTCCAGGACGATATTTAGAGCGGTTTCTGTGCCAAGGACGACGAGCAGGATTGAAATCACCCACCCCATTACATTCACCACGACGAAAATCTGGAATTGTGCCAGTGCCAGGCCTATTGCCAGGGCAAAGCAGAAGACAGCTATGGCAAGCAGGAAGCTGCCGCCGGCCCTTAACGGCTTCCACTGCGGCTGGACTGACATACCGGTAGCATAGCGGGACATTAAGAAGCTGACAAACGCTACGGCCGTCATAAAAATTGCAACAAGCAGCGGCTGTTTTGGCTCGATGTCAGCGACGGCAGGAATGGCTTTTAATAAGTACAGCCCGATACCTATTTGATAAACGGCGATTAGTATTGAAAATACAGGAATGAACCATTTCTCGAGTATCTGGAGGCGGCGTTGAGCAACGGCAAATAAAGTGGCACGTTCGTCTTCGGCCCGAAAGATTGTAGGAGCTTCCTCGCCCTTGGCCAACTGGGTCATATCAAGCTTTTCCTGCTCGGCAAGGGCACGTTGATGGAAGTGAATAACAAGGACAAGCCAAATCAAAGCTGCCGAGAGGAGCAGCCAGCCGACCGCGGAGGCCGCAAAGAATCCGCTCCATCGGCCTACAAAAAAGGCAATACCGAAAAAGATAACGCTCAAAATCAAGGACGTCAGAGCTACATATTCAGGGCGTTTGGACGATACTGCCATTTTTTATCCCCATCTTGTACTTTGAACAAAAAGCCACAAACACGGTATTTATTCAATATATGTAAGCTCTTTACAAGTTAGAAGCTGTGTAATATAACAATAAACGGCATTTTAGTATAGAGACCTTTGCGAAAAAAAATATGTCTTAAAATCGGGTCGAAACCGAGGGCACCGGACTGCAGAACCGCTAAAGATGGGCGATGAACAATGCATAAACTATTTACAATAGCAAAAAATACTTTCATAGAAACACTAAGACAGCCGGTCTATGCCATAATAATTGTTGCCGCTCTGTTTTTATTCTTTATAAGTCCGTCTTTGACGATGTACACAATGAGCGACGACAACAAACTCTTGCGCGAGATAGGATTATCTACGCTGTTTTTAACCAGCTTGTTCATAGCAATATTTTCGGCTTCCGGCGCTGTGGCCGAGGAAATAGAGAATAAGACGATAATTACCGTCCTGAGCAAGCCGGTTCAACGTCCGATATTCATTGTTGCGAAATTTTTCGGAGTGGCCGCCGCGGTGGTCCTGGCACATTATATCTGCACTATCGCCCTCTTAATGGCAATCAGACACGGTGTCCTCGAAAGCGCATCGGCCACGCACGACTGGACGGTCATAAGCACGGCAGCAGTTGTCGTTGCTGCGACATTTCTGCTAAGTGCCTTTTTCAACTATGCTTATGACTGGAAATTTTCGTCAACAGCGATAGTATTGACCGGAATATTCGGTACGTTAGGCATAGTGTTCTTATCTTTTATCGACCGAAACTGGCAGTTTAACCCGCAGGACAACGGCATAAATGCGCTGGATGTCTATGGGGCGGTATTGCTGCTGTTAGCTGCAATTATAATCGTGGCTCTGGCGGTGGCGCTTTCGGCGAGGTTTAACATAGCAGTAACGCTTTCGGCCTGCATTGGAATTTTTTTGTTAGGGCTTGTAAGTGATTACACATTCGGCAGATTTGCCGAGACGCAATTATGGGCCAAAATAGGGCGGGTTTTGGTGCCGAATTTGCAGGTTTTCTGGATAGCCGACGCCATTTACGAAGGCAGCGAGGTACCTCTAAAATACATCATAATAAGCGCTTCGTACGCTCTGTGCTACACAACGGCTATACTCGCATTAGCCGTTGCGCTCTTCCAACGCCGTCAAGTAGGATAAAAAAAGTGAAAAACGTAAAGCCAAAAGTGTAAAACCATAACTTAAAATTCAAAACTTGCTTAATTTCAAGTTTTACATTATGGTTTTTAGTTTTTAGCTCTCAGCTTTTAGCTTCTTAATGACTGCTATTTCATCGCAATTTTGCTGTTTCGGGCACCTGGCACAGTCGCTCCAGACCTTCATCGGAAGTGCATCTTTTTTAATTGCCTGAAAGCCCATTTTTTCAAAAAAATCCGGGTTTAGCGTAAGGGCGAAAATCTGCGGCAGGCCAAGCTGACAGGCCCGCCCGGTGGCCGCGACCACTAACATTTTGCCGACGCCTTTCTCCGTGTTTGCTTCGTCGACCGCCAACGATTTTATTTCCGCCAGGTCCGACCAGACGATTTGCAGTGCGCAGCAGCCCACCACATTGCCGTTGAGTTCGGCAACAATGAACGCCTGCAGATTCTCGTAAATATCAGCCATTGAACGAAACAGCATCCTGTCCCGTTCGGCATAAGAATTTATCAGAGAATAAATGACCTCAACATCCAAGATTTTCGCACTGCGCAACTTCATAATCTTTTCAGATGGTTGTTGTAATCCTCAACTGTAATTTCTATCTCACGTAAAATTTCTCTGATTAAAGGCCGTGCCAATACTTTTGCTTTGTGGTGTGGCACTGTAGTAACCCTTCCCCCAGGGTGTCTGTAAAAAGCATGACTTCCTTTCTGGCGAACTTTTTCAAAACCCAGCCGAAGCAGAAGCTTCTCCATTGTTTTGGCGTCGATAAGTTTAAGTTTGCTCAACCTATCACCTCAACTTGCTGGATTCCAACAAATTCAGGTATTTGCTTTTTGGCCTCGGGGTCCATTTCCTCAAGACACAATTCCACCACCTCTTTGAGATTGTTTTGAAGTTCGTCCAGAGTTTCCGCCTGGGTATGAGCTCCTGGAATTCCCGGCACGATAGCGATATACAAGCCTGTCTCCGGGTCCTTTTCAATATATCCGGTTATTTTATACATTCGGTCATCTCCTGATTTGGGAGTTTATACTAACGCTCGTTACAAAAACGAATTTTACCAAATTCGCCTTGAGATGCCAACAAAAAAAGGCCGTGAGCAGTATTCTCACGGCCCATTGTCATTCCCGCGCAAGCGGGAATCCAGTCTTTTCTATTTACCAATCACTAATCCTCTAACTCCCTGATATCCTGTTCTCCTGATGTCCTGCTACCTGATAACCAGATTTCCTGATATCCTATTACGCCCTTATCCTCTGCGTTTTCGCCTTAGCGGAATCTGCTTCTTCTCCGCAAACCCAACCCACTCAGGCCAAGCAGCAACACCGTGCTAAATTTGTTGTTATTTAGCATTTCCAATAGGGTCGTTTGATTCTTCTAATAACCAGTCATTTACAACAGGAAGTATTATAGTTATATTATCAGTATATCTATTAGCAGCAATCGCGTAATCAGGGAAATCAACATCTTCGTCAAAGTCAAGGTTTCCTTCTAATTCATGATATTGGACTGCTCCCCGAAAACTATACCAATTAAAGTGAGAGTATAATCGACAAATTTAGTATATTAT
>JAUVYQ010000189.1 GCA_030603035.1 Phycisphaerae bacterium
TACCGTCCTCACCGAAGCGCTGTTCAAAGAAGCTTACAAAAACCTCGCAGCGGGGGCAGACGCTATGGCCCTGGCCCGCGGTATGCAAAAGGCATCCAAAGCGGTAACCGACAAGCTCGCCGCCCTCGCAAAGCCCATCAATATCACCAAAACCGATGACATAATCAACATCGCCTCGGTATCAGCCAACAACGACATCGAAATCGGAAAGATTATGGCCGAGGCATTCCAGCGGGTCGGCAAAGACGGCGTTATCACCGTCGAAGAGGGCAAAAGTCTCGAGACAACCGTTGAGTTTGTCGAAGGGATGCAGTTTGACCGCGGCTACCTTTCTCCGCATTTCGTAACCGACGTGGACAATATGGTCTGCGAACTGGAAAAAGCATACATACTCGTTCACGAGGACAAAATCAGCAATGTAGCCAAGCTCGTGCCACTGCTTGAAAAGATTACAAGAAGCAAAAGGCCGCTGCTGATTATCGCAGAAGACGTCGAGAGCCAGGCCCTCGCAACGCTGGTGGTCAACAAGCTAAAGGGCGTCCTGCAGGTTGCAGCGGTTAAGGCACCCGGCTACGGCGACCGCAGAAAGGCGATGCTGCAGGACATAGCAGTCTTAACGGGTGCAGAGCCGATTTTCAAAGATTTGGGAATCGAGATGGAAAATATCAGCATCAGGCAGCTCGGCCAGGCCAAAAAGGTAACCATCGACAACGACAATACAATCATTGTTGAAGGTGCCGGCAGTGAAAAAGCCATCAGCGGCAAAATCAGGCAAATCCAGAACGAAATAGAAATCACAACCAGCGATTATGACCGCGAGAAACTGCAGGAACGGCTCGCCAAGCTGACCGGCGGCGTCGCTCAAATCAATGTCGGTGCCGCAAGTGAAACGGAAATGAAGGAAAGAAAAGCCCGAATCGAAGATGCCCTCCACGCCACCAGAGCAGCTATCGAAGAAGGTATTGTGCCCGGCGGAGGCGTAGCCCTAATCCGCTGTATCGACGCCGTCAAGCGATTAAAACTCAAAGGTGACGAGCAAACCGGTGCCGACGTAACGGCCAAAGCACTAACAATGCCGTGCCACTACATTGCTGCCAACGCCGGCGCAACGGCCAATCTCGTGGTCAACAAAGTCTCAGAAGGCAAAGGCGGCTTCGGCTATAACGCCGACACGAACAAATACGAAGACCTTTTCGGCGCCGGTGTTATCGACCCGGCAAAGGTAACACGAATCGCCCTGCAAAACGCCGTGAGTATAGCCGGGTTGCTGCTAACTACGGATTGCCTTGTTACCGAAAAGCCCAAAGAAAAAGAAGAAATGCCCCCCGGCGGACCTGGTGGACCTGGCGGCGGTATGGGTGGCGGTATGGGCGGCGGAATGGGTATGATGTAAGACCTCGGAAGTGAGCATTGACAATTGATTATTGTAATAAAAAAGAAGGCAAAACAATGAATAACAAAACCAGCGGACGAATACTTTTGAACCCGGCAATTGTAATCGCCCTGCTATTCATTCTGGTAACTCTGGGTTATGCGCAATCGCCAGGGCCTGAAACCAAACAGCAGCGTGAAGAACGGATGAAGTGGTGGCGAGAGGCGCGCTTCGGAATGTTCATCCATTGGGGCATCTATGCCGTCCCCGCCGGCACATACGCCCTTTCGGTCAGGCCGAAAACTATGCCCCGCGGCGCGGTGATGAACCCAAAATCCGTAACGCTTGTCCCAATCAAGAAATGAGAAACTAATCACGCTGATTTTTATGTGTGCTGGAAATCGAAGGCAAGAAAATTAGACACGAAGTCACGAAGAAAATAGAGAGTTAAAAGAATAAATATAATAAAACCTTAGTGTCTTGGTGCCTTCGTGGCAAAAAATAAAAAGTAGAACCAAAATGAATAAGGAGTGAGTTATGAAACTTAGACCTTTGGACGACAGAGTTGTAATAAAGCAATCAGAGGCGGAGGAAAAAACCACCGGCGGCATCATCCTGCCCGACACCGCAAAAGAAAAACCACAAATCGGGAAAATCATTGCCACCGGGCCGGGTAAACTGCTCAAGAATGGCAAACGAAGCAAAATGTCGGTGAAGAACAAAGACGAAGTTATCTACGCAAAATACATAGGAAGCGAAATCGAAATCGAGGACGACAAATATGTAATCCTCAAAGAAAGCGATATTCTGGGAATTGTTGAAAAGTAAAATAATAGTTCGTAGTTCATAGTTCGGAGTTGATAGACTACAGACCAAAAACTAATAGCTAAAAACAAAAGAGGTAATAAAAAAATGGCAAAGCAATTAATGTTTGACGATATAGGACGAACCCACCTCAAAGACGGCCTGTCACAACTGGCTGCAGCAGTCAAAATTACTCTCGGCCCGACCGGCAAAAACGTCATCCTGCACAAAAGCTGGGGCTCTCCAAAGGTAACAAAGGACGGCGTCACGGTCAGCAAAGAAATCGAGCTGCCTGAACCATTCAAAAATATGGGCGCAAAGATGGTCAACCAGGTCGCCAGCAAGACCTCAGACGTTGTCGGCGATGGAACAACAACTTCGACCGTCCTGGCCGAAGCAATCTACGTCGAGGGCCTCAAGCACGTAACCGCCGGTGCAAATCCGATGGCCATCCAGCGAGGAATCAGCAAAGCCGCTGAAATTGTTACCAAATTCATCGAGTCGGTCAGCGTCCCCGTAAAAGGCCACAGCGATATTGCAAAAGTGGCGACCATCAGTGCAAACAATGACCCACAAGTCGGCGAAATCCTCGCTGACGCAATCGACCAGGTCGGCAGGGAAGGTGTCATCGAGGTCGAGGAAGGCAAAGGAATGGAAAACGAGCTGAGCGTCGTCGAAGGTATGCAGTTCGATAAGGGCTATATATCGCCGTACTTTATGACTAACGCCGAGACCCTCGACGCCGTCCTTGAAGACGCTTATATCCTGCTGCACGAAAAGAAAATATCCAACGTTCGCGAGCTTATCCCGCTGCTGGAAAAAGTCGCTCAAGTCGCCAGGCCGCTATTGGTCATTGCAGAAGACGTCGAGGGCGAAGCATTGGCCGCACTGGTTATTAACCGCCTGCAAGGCGTCCTGAGAGTTTGTGCCGTCAAAGCACCCGGCTTCGGTGACCGCAGGAAAGCAATGTTGGCTGACATAGCCGTCTCGACCGCAGGACTGGTGATTACCGAAGATTTGGGAATCAAGCTCGAAGGCATCGAGCTTTCGCAATTAGGCCAGGCCAAAAAAATCATTGTGAACAAGGACACAACCACAATAATCGAAGGGGCCGGCAAAAAGAAAGACATCACCGGTCGCTGCGACCAAATCCGCAACCAAATCGAAAAAACAACCAGTGACTACGACCGTGAAAAACTGCAGGAGCGGCTCGCAAAACTAACCGGCGGAGTCGCCGTCATCAAAGCAGGCGCCGCAACCGAAACAGAAATGAAGGAGCGCAAGGACCTGCTGGAAGATGCGCTGCACGCCACAAGAGCGGCGACCGGAGAAGGCGTTGTCGCAGGCGGCGGTGTCGTGTTCCTCCGTGCAATCAGCCAGGTGGAAAAGGCCAGAGCAAAGGCCAGAGGCGATGAAAAAATCGGCTTTGACATTGTAAGTAAAGCCCTTAAAACGCCGACAAGTCAAATCGTGGATAACTCCGGCGACCAGGGCGACGTGGTTGTCGCTCAACTTCTCGAAAAACTCCAAAAACGTGGTAATACCGGCTATGACGCCAACACCGGCCAGTTCGTCGATATGCTCAAAGCCGGAATCATTGACCCTGCAAAGGTTGCCAGAACCGCATTGGAGACGGCCGCTTCCGTAGCGGGACTGATGTTAACTACCAACGTGCTGGTAACAGACTTGAAAGATGAAGATAAAGACAAAGAGCCGATACCGGGCGCAGTAAGATAAATTCGTCGTGCGTATTGCGTGATGCGTATCGCGCAAAAGAATATATGGCAGGAAAAATAAAAACATATAGAGATTTGAATATTTGGAACGCAGGAATCGAATTAGTCAAAGACATATACAAATTGACAGAAAAGTTTCCAAAGCACGAGATATACGGCTTAGCCAGTCAAATGAAACGGGCCGCAGTTTCCATACCCTCGAATGTAGCAGAAGGCTTTAGGAGATATCACAACAAGGAATACAAACAATTTCTATATACATCATTGGGAAGTTGCGCAAAACTGGAAACGCAAGTAACAATAGCAAAAGAGTTGAA
>JAUVYQ010000363.1 GCA_030603035.1 Phycisphaerae bacterium
TGGCATGTTCGGTTAGTCCGTGTGTATGTGGGTGAAAATTGCGACTAGCTAAGTAAGCAGCTACAAAACCTACCAGCACCATGGCAAAGGCTGTCCATGCTAATTCTCGTTTGATGAAATAGATGTTGACAACCGCCAGAATGGCTCCCACAATCAACAACACGATAGCGAAATGGACAATTAGCGGATGGATTGTAGGGAAATCTGCAAGGTCTGCGGTCACCTTCTTTTCGTGGTGTGCATCTTGTGGATGTGCAACGTGGCTGTCTGCCTCGTTGGCATGGGTGTGGTCTTTATGCTCTTCCCCGGTGGAATGAGAGTTCAACACGGTATCCGCCTGTTGGGCGGTACT
Source organism: Phycisphaerae bacterium (assembly GCA_030603035.1). The sequence continues at coordinate 353 of JAUVYQ010000363.1, forward strand.
GTCTTGCTTGCTTTTGTGGCCGTCATGAGCCGATACGGTTGCTGTAGTAAATAGTACCAGTACAACTGCTTTTAGAGTATTTTTCATTGTCATATTATTTAGTTGGTTAATGATTGGTCTGTGGTTTTCTTGCTGACGAATGGGTTTGCCATATTTTCCATTGACCGGTTTCTTTTTTCAAAATGATGGAGGCAACTCCTTTTCGTTCAATAACTGACTCGTCATTGCTTAGCACAATGGTGTATTTGTAGGTTTCAGTGGCAAAGGCAAATGGCAAAGCGACTTCAATGGCTACTTCATAGTCACTAAACTTGAAAGATTCGAAATGATGGAGCTCCGGGCCCAGGTGGTTGGCCAGATAGTCCTGATATCGGCCTTCAACTTTGCCTGATTCAATAACAATTGATTGCGATACAAATAAATTACCTGTGCCGGTTGTATCGAGGCTTTCAATGGCCTGTTTGTATGATTCCAGGACTTGTTTTACCTGGTTAATTTCATCCGACTGTTGCGCTTGAGTCTTCACGGCCACTATGGCAGCAAGACTTAAAAAAAGCAGGTTCAATTTCATGGATTTTTTGGGGTTAAATGATTGTCAATTATTCTTTCTTAAATGCGCTGTAATTAGCCTCTGATTCAAAGTATGCAACTGCGCCTTGCGTGTTAGTCACTACAATAAATGCTTCCGATTTATCTACCTGATTGCCACTAAAAGGGTCGATGGCGATCCTTGCACTTTCTATATTGTTGAGCTTATCCACGCACATTTCGCAGCAACCATAATAGGTTTTGCCATTGACCGGTACCGGGATTTGCGGCTTGCCCATGTAGGCGTCATTCACCATGCATACCAGGCTTGGTTCCACCGGTCGCTCA
>JAUVYQ010000373.1 GCA_030603035.1 Phycisphaerae bacterium
TGAATTTCTGCTTTAAAAAACCAACTCCGCTAGGAGTTTCCTTACTGGTTTTATCTACTAGGGGGTACCACTTTGTCACCTGTCTTTTTTTATCCCCAAAAATCGCGGCTGATAGCTTCTGCTCAGTCTTTTTTCCGCCGAAAATACGGCTGTCAGGCTCGTCGGCCAACGTGGGATAGTACCGATTTGTATGATCGCAGCGGAACCGGCCGGGCACGACGACCAGATCACCGTCCTGCCGGAGTCTGTCAAGCATCCTCTGCGCCGTGCGCTTTGAGATACCCATGTTCTCCGCTATATTTCTCTGTGTCGGCCAGCAATAATCGTTCTCGCCCAGCCGGTAGGATGCGAGAGACAGCCCCAGCTTTTCGATCGGACTTAGCTCTTGACGATCCACAATCCTTTTGAGGATCGGCACCCACTTGCCCGTGCGGTAGTCTGGGTTAATCTGGTAGGACCGGGGCGATCTGGCCCATCTGCCAGGTATCATCAAGAGCAGGCCGGCTCGTTCCAGCAGGCGGAGCGCCCGACGAACGGTGGACCTGCTCATTTTGAGTCGATGCGTTAAGAGACTCATACTGGCCCGGGCTCGGTCAGAATCGCGAGCTATCCAGCAGAGCACAGCAAAGACCAGTTTTGCAGCGGCAGTCAATCCCGGCATTTCAAAGACCTGCTCGGACAGCCGATAAAATTCTGCGGGACATTTTCCCGCCCCTGTCGTAACAGCGTTATCAGGATTCGCTGAAGCGTATCCTGTGTAGCTATTTGCGTTTGTAGCTGTTTGACTGCTCATCGTCCGTAATTCGCAGACCAAAAATTTTTGTTGCCGTTCTCATTTCTTTGCATCCGTTCGAGAAATTACTTTTTTGTTTTGATCCAAAAAGGCTTGACTTTTCCAGGCGGGATAGCCGATGATATGCTTACCTTTTGTAGCATTTCGTCGGCCACGGCCTGTTGGTGTCGTGGCCTTTTGAACCACTGTATTACAATAATTATCGGTACAAACCTACTTTTGCCTTAGCTAACTTTCTACGATTTTTTGGTCGTTTTTTTTTGCCCAGGAAACGTTTGCAGAAAAATTGTTTCTAACGGGAAATGCAAGCTGATATGATGTAAAATGGGAGTGGGCTACGCTCCGATCAGAGCAATTCTCATTTCTGCGAATAGATTCGGTTGTTTTTTTTTC
>JAUVYQ010000316.1 GCA_030603035.1 Phycisphaerae bacterium
TTCCGAGACCTTCTCATCAGTGAGTTTAGTGGTTCCTTTCGCATGTTTTTCCAGTTCGTCCAGCGCGGCTGTCGCGGCTTTGATATCGAGTGGGCCGCGCATGCCTCCGCGTCTATACTGGCTTTGCTGCGCCAGAGCCGGCTGGAGCACCAACATTGCGATTGCGAGAAGGAGCGGGAGGATTCTTTTCATTTCTTACTTCCTTTCTTTTACCACTGCTGTCCGGTTACAAGTCGAATAGATCCAGTTGTCTACACCCATCTTCCTCTTGGTTATTGTGCTGTTTGTCCATAATGACCTGTAAAATGGGGGTTTTCTCGAAAAGTGTGAGGCTCACAATCTGTAGAATTGTGTAGAGACTCTCTTGGATCCCGAGTCGTTTCTTGATAATTGCGACGAGCAGGTAAACCGACATCGCGATCCAGACTTGGGTCTTCACCGCGTTCTCGGTGGTGCCAAAAAAGCACTTGATTCGAAGATGTTGCTTGATCCATTTGAAGAAAAGTTCGACTTGCCAGCGTTGTTGATAGAGTTTGGCGATCATGAGAGGAGGTAACTCGAAATTGTTGGTCAGGAAAACCAACCGCTTGTTCTTTTCTCGGTCGAAGTACCGAACCCGACGCAGTTTGTCCGGATAATACCGCTTGACGTAGAAGCCGTCCAAGGCGATGGTCTGGTCGCACTGCACGCCGGTTGATTTGTCGATCTTGCTGGAGTAAACACGGTGAAAATTGAAATTGCTTTTTGTGCGGGTTACAAAAAACGCCTTGGCTTGATCCAAGCGATAAAGGCGTGCGAAGTCCACATAGGCTCGGTCCATGAGATAGATCGCGCCGGGTTCTATGCTCAAGGAATCCAGAATATTGACGTCGTGAACCTTCGCATGAGTAATGATGACAGTGGTCGGAAGGTTCCCGCGCAAATCCAGAAGCGTATGGAGTTTGATTCCGCCTTTGCGTTTTCTGAACTTCGCCCATGGAAACAGCGCGAGGCAAAGATCGATGGTCGAGGAGTCCAGAGCGTAGACGGTGTTGTCGAGATCCACACCAAACTCGTCGCCGGCGTAGAATTCTCTGGCGGTCTGGATCAAGACCTGAGCGAAGTCGGAGAATATTCTCGGGTCGCGCCGCTCGTTGGCGTCGGCAATTGTGCTTTTGGCGATTGTGCCGCGAAACCCAACATGGTAGAGTTTGTCTTGCATTGATTTGAGGCAGATTTCGATATCGCGCAAACTCTCGCGACGAGCAAGCTGAGCGAAAGCCATGGTGAGAAATTGGTTGTAGCACGAGAATGTTCGAACGCGATGATTGCCACGATATCGAGCCACGCATTTGTTGAATTCGTAACGTGGCAGGGAGTCCATCAGTTGTGCGAAAACAAAACGTCCTTGATGCATGAGCGCTTCCTCCAGAGTCAAATCTGGAGGAATTATGCCTGAATCGGAGGTTTGAATTGAAATCGAAAAATCGCATAAGAGGACCTATGGTATTGTCATTATTGGCGATGCATAAGGTTCTGAAAAGTTAAACCGGACAGCAGTGATAGCGCGACTTAAGAAAAACTCCTCGAATTCTTCCAAGCCGCCATCGTCGGACATCGTTAAGCCGCCTAAGAAAAAGTCCAAAACCAAGAAGCGTAAACGAGGCG
>JAUVYQ010000133.1 GCA_030603035.1 Phycisphaerae bacterium
TTTAAGAGAAGGTTCATGGCTTGAAAGTCTATTAAAGGAAATGCCCAACATTGAACCCAGGGAGCCGAGCGAACCGAAATAATAGCTTTCTCCGAGTCGGGATGTTTAGATAGTATGACAGACCAAAATCGCGAAAATAACAAGGATTTGCAGCCCCAATCGCCCCGGAACCCTGCCGGCGGTGAGCTTGATGCCGCCGGTAAGGCCCTGTCCGAGGCATTGAGAATCAGCTTTATTATCTTAAAGATAATAATGATTGTCCTGGTCATTGTTTTTTTGGCTTCGGGCTTTAGAACCGTTGGTTCTGATGAGCAGGCGCTTGTTTTGCGATTTGGAAAGATTCGCGGCGTGGGCGAAAAAAGACTCCTCGGACCGGGTTTGCATTGGGTATTCCCATATCCGATAGACGAAATTGTAAAAATCCCCGTAGCCAAAAAGGTCAATATGCCAGTCAACTCATTTTGGTATCCGGAAATGCTCCCCCCAGGCCCGAAACAAAGAATTCGCATATCGGAAGCGCTGGATCCTATAAAGGATGGCTATTGCATTACCCGAAGTGAAAAACAAACTCAATCCATCTCCGCCTCTACCGGCAGCGACTATAACATTGTTCATTCCAAATGGCTGCTAACCTATAAAATTGACGACCCTGAACGCTTCTTTAGAAACGTTTATGTCGAAGATATAAAACCCGGAGAAATTTACTTTGATGTTATAACAAAAAGTGTAACACCACTTTTGAAAAGCTTGGTCGGTGACGCGATTGTAACCGCAATGGTTCACTATACCATTGACGAGGCGCTTTTGAGCCAGGATAGAATCTCTGTCCACGTTAGAAAATTATTGCAGGAAAAGCTCAATAAGATAGAAAGTGGCATAGTGGTTGTCTCGGTGCTGCTCACCCACAGCACTTGGCCTCGCCAGGTCAATGCAGCATTTGAGGCCTCTATTAGTGCAAGTCAGCAGAGCCAGACGGCAATTGGTGAAGCCAGGACCTACGCTGAAAAAACCCTTAACGAAGCCGCCGGCCCCGTCGCTGAGAAACTTCTTGCGGTTCTTGAGGGTAAATCTACCAGCGAGCAGGAAAGAGAGTTGTTGTGGGCCCAATTAGCTGGGGCGGCTCAGGAGAAAATTGCTCAGGCGCGTGCCAACCGGACGAAAGTTGTGGAAGCTGCCAGAGCCGATGCCGAATATTTGCAAAAATTGCTGCCTGAATATCGCAAACGTCCGAAGCTTGTTGTTCAAAAAATCTATCTTGATGCCATAGCGCACATCTTTAACAACGTAGATGAGAAAATAATTATTCAGCCTACTAAAGGCACCGGAGGCACCGAATTGTGGTTCTACATAAACAAAGACCCAGAGCTAAAACCAAAATCCAAGAAAGAGCAATCACCATAGGATACGAAATATGGCTCACGAGCACTTACATTTTAAGGAAGACGTTACCGCTGAATACACTCACGGCAAGCAGGTCCGCGTAAGTATGGCTGTGCTGGGGACATTGGCTGGTGGAGTGCTGCTGATAAACAGTGGTATCGTCAGGCTCATTTACGGCAGCGGTAGTTTCAAGACCGAGCTCCTGGCAATGGCCGGCGCAATATTGCTCGGCGCCCCTATTATCCTGCACGCAGTAAAGAGTCTTATAAAAAGACAGACTCGTATGGATGAACTGGTGGCCCTGGCAATAATCGCCGCCTTTGCAACCCAAAACTATGTTACCGCGGGTGTCGTGGCATTTTTTATGCTTTTGAGTGAGCTTATTGAAACCCGCACCGCCCTCGGCGCTCGTGCCTCAATCGAATCGCTCATAAAGCTGACGCCTACAAAGGCAAATCTCCTCGACAGTGACGCTGGTGAAAAAGAGGTGAAAGTCAGTAGCTTGAAGCCCGGCGATTGCATCCGTGTCCGCCCGGGTGATAACATAGCAGCCGACGGCGAGGTTATAAAAGGGCTTAGCTCCGTCAATGAAGCCACGATAACAGGCGAATCTTTGCCCGTCGATAAAGTGCCGGGAATGCAGGTCTTCGCCGGCACAAACAACCTTACCGGCGTCTTGGATATCACCGTAACCAAAGCCGGCAAGGATACAACTCTCGGCAAAGTCCAGTCCTTGATTATACAGGCTGAACAGACAAAGATACCGATTATGCGGATAATCGACCGTTATGTTAAGTGGTACACGCCCACGATTTTGATGATTGCCGCGATAGTTTTGTTTTTTACCGCCGATATCGACAGGGCGATTACGATACTTGTTGTTTCGTGTCCCTGCGCCTTGATTCTCGCGACTCCCACGGCGATGGTTGCGGCGATTTCCGCCTCTGCCCGCCTCGGTATCTTGATAAAAAATGTAGCCGACCTTGAGATTGCCGGCAAGATGACGGCAATGGTCTTTGACAAGACCGGGACGGTAACGACCGGTCGGCTGTATGTGACCAAACTGACCCCGGCTGAAAATGTTGAACCCGCTGAATTATTAACCGTCGCTGCTTCTGCCGAGCAGATGAGCAAACACCCCGCCGCAAGAGCCATTCGGGAGGTCGCCAAAGAGGCAAATCTGTCTTTGTCCGCTGCAGATAATTTTCAGGAAACTCCCGGCAAAGGCGTAACTGCTCTGGTCGATTCCGCAGCAATTATTGTCGGCAGAGACACCTTCCTGAAGGAAAACAATGTGGATATGGGCGATATTTCTGCACCGGACCTTCACGAGGAGCAGGGTTTCAGCACCCTTTATGTAGCAAAGGATTCAAAGTGCATCGGCTGGATCGGTTTGCAGGACAAAACCAGACCCGAAGCCCAACAAGCCGTCAAGGAGCTGTTCGATATCGGTATAAAAAGAGTAACTATGCTGACCGGAGACAGGGACGAGGTCGCCAGCAGGGTTGCTGCCGAGCTGGGCTGTACCGATTTCAAGGCACATTGTTTGCCTCAGGACAAACTGTCGATTGTCGAGCAAATAAAAAAAGACGGTCACACCGTCGTCGTTGTCGGAGATGGTATAAACGATGCACCTGCTCTGGCGGCCGGCGACCTTGGAATTGCTATGGGTGCCGCCGGCAGCGATGTGGCCATAAACTCCGCCTCCATTGCCCTGATGAGTGATGACTTAAAGCGGCTTCCCTTCCTCGTGCGACTTTCACGAAAAACGAGAGGAGTTATAAATCAAAATCTCGGCTTTGGGATAATGTTTATCATTCTTGGTGTTGCGGCAGGAGCGGTAGGGTGGCTGCCGGTGGTTTACGCCGCCGTTCTGCATTTTGCCGGCTCACTGATTGTCGTTTTTAACAGTGCTCGACTTGTCCGCTACGGCGAGGAGCTTGGCCACGAAAAAATTGATTATTGATTACTGATTATTGATTATTTACGAGATATGCAATACGAACCGCGAGCCACGAATCACGAGACACGAAATATGGAATACGCAGTTGAAACTTTTTCTTTGACCAAAGTTTTTTCCGACTGGTGGGGTCGGGACAAGGTCTATGCCGTCGATGACCTGAATTTACGGATTCGCTACAATGAAGTTTTCGGCCTTTTAGGTCCCAATGGCTCAGGAAAAACAACAGCCCTCAAAATGCTGCTCGGCTTACTTTATCCGACAAAGGGAAGGGCTTTATGTCTTGGCGGCAGCGGCGCCGACCCTAAAATCAGCGCTCGGATAGGATTTCTGCCGGAAGAGTCCTATCTTTACAGATATTTGAACGCACGCGAAACCCTGGATTTCTACGGCAGACTATTTGGCCTGCCTGCCAGGGTGCGGAAGATGCGTATCGAAGCCCTCCTCGATATGGTCGGCCTGAAGGCCGTCGCAAACAGACCTGTTGGAACGTTTTCAAAAGGTATGGCACGCAGAATCGGCCTGGCTCAGGCGCTCATAAACGACCCCGACTTACTTATATTGGATGAGCCCACAACCGGACTTGACCCTATCGGAACCAGGCAGATAAAGGATTTAGTCCTGGAGCTTAAAAAACGAGGCAAGACAGTTTTGCTTTGCAGTCATTTGCTCGCCGACGTTGAAGACGTATGCGATAGAATTGCAATCCTCTACGGCGGCAAAATCCAGGCCGAAGGACAGGTTAAAGACCTCCTCCTGCAGACAAATAAAAAGCAAATCACTACCGGCGACATAAGCGATACCGCTGTTAAAAAGATAAAGCAGTTGATTCAAGACGAAAAGGCTGACTGCGTCGTAACTTCTCCAATGGATAAGCTCGAAACGTTCTTCATTAAAACCGTTATGACTGCCCAGCAGCAGACCCAGCCCACAAGTGGCGCAGTCAGTACCACACAAATCGGCGGTTTTCTCGCATCTGAAACCACTGTGGAAAATATACTCGATAAGCTTGTCTCTGCACCGGCATCGCAAGAAACTCCCCCCCAACCTCCAACAACAGAGCAAGTCGTCCCCGTTGAAACTTCTGAACCCAAACCCGATGAACAGTTGCTGAGCAAACTAACTGAGCCGACTAAACCAGTTCCGCCAGAACCCGTCGTTGGAAATGGAAAAGTTAAAACAGAGCCGGTTGAACCTAAAACCCCGAGGCCCGAGCAAAGCAAAAAAAGCATCCTGGACCAGCTCACAGACCCCGTTAGAGACCCGAAAGGAACAGGCTCTAACGGGACAGACCGCTCAACGCACAAAAAAGAGGATAGTGAATAGCGAGTAGTATTTAGTCAATAGTAAATGACCAATGACCAATTCCAGATGACCAGTTGTCAATTGTCAATCGAAAATCGGAAATTGAAAAATGCGTAGTATCTGGGCTGTCGCCACCAATACTATAAAGCAGGCCTTGCGGATGAAAATTGCCGCTGTTTTTGTAGTTCTGCTGATTGTTCTGCTCCCCGTGATGGGTGTTTCGATGACAGGCGACGGCACTTTGAAGGGCAGGCTCCAGACCTTTGTAAGCTACGGCCTTTCGCTCACCAGCTTTTTGCTCTGTTTGCTCACGATAGTCGTCTCAATCTATTCGCTGACAAGCGACATAAAGCAAAGGCAAATATACACTGTTATTACCAAGCCCATTCGCCGTTTTCAGCTTATTTTCGGCAAACTGCTCGGCGTAGTATTATTGGATGTGGCTCTGCTTGTTCTTTTTTCAGCTATAATATACGGAATTACTGTTTATATACCGAAATATTTCGATGCGAACGAAGCCGACCTTATCCAGCTCGACAATGAATTTTATACCGCTCGGGATGGTCTGATTCCCGCCGAAGTCGATGTCACCCGGGAGGTCCTTGAGGCCTACGAGAAACTCAAAAAGAGCGGCCGACTGCCCGAAGATGTCCCACGCGAGAAAATAATCGCCAGACTTACTGAAGACCAGAAAAGATGGAAAAGGGCCGCCGTGCCCGGTCAGCAATTGATTTGGGAGTTTCAGAACGTTAAACCTCTCAACCCGAACCAGAGTTTGTTTATAAGGTTCAAATACGATGTTTCTGTAAATCCGCCCGATTTGAATGTTTATGGGATATGGACCGTAGGGGACTATCGACAGATCAAGTACGGCACCAAAATCGAAACTCCAATTCGCGATTTCAACCGCAAGGATGTAATCCGAACTTTTCACGAAATAGAAGTTCCTGCCAATGTAGTCGCCGAAGACGGCTATCTGGCCGTCGGCTTCCGGAATGTCCCCCTCAATAATACCGTAGTAATCTTTCCACCTGAGGACGGATTGGAAGTCCTTTACCAGGCCGATACCTTCACCGGCAATTTTCTAAGGGCCGCTCTTTTAATCTTATTTCGTTTGATTTTCCTCGCTTGTTTAGGCATATTGGCCGCGACTTTCCTCTCCTTCCCTGTGGCCATATTGCTTTGTCTTGTCATCTTCTTTACCGCAACTATTAGCGGCTTCTGTTTGGAATCCTTCGACTCTCTCGGCGAGAACTTAAGTTGGGTCTATTCTTACACTATTAGGCCGGTCATTTTGCTCCTGCCGCAGTTTGATAAATTTAACCCTGCAAAGTTCCTCGTCCCTGCGCGATTATTGAGCTGGTCTTTATTGGCCAGGGTTGCCGGCCTTATGATTTGTATCAAAGCCCTTTTATTGTTGCTTCTTGCCCTGCTGATTTTCAGCTTCAGAGAAATTGCAAAAATTATAATCTAAGGCGTGAAGCGAAATACGAGATACGCTTCACGAGATACGAACGATGCGTTCGCGCGGCATAATAATTTGTTGCATTGTTCTTGCGGCTGCTTTACTTATCACCGCTGGTATGCAGCTTGATTTCATAAACTCACAACGGCGGAAGATGGGCCTGATAATCGGTAAGCCTGAAAATGTTCCTCCTTCCCTCGCATTTACAACCATCGCAACCGGGGCTTTTCGCGGCCTGGTCGTGGATGTCTTATGGATGCGCGCAGATAAGCTAAAAGAGCAGGGACAATTCTTCGATGCAAAACAGCTTGCAGAATGGATAACCACCTTGCAGCCGCGTTTCGCATCAGTCTGGGAGTTCCACGCCTGGAATATGGCTTATAACATCTCCGTCACCATACCCGCAACCCAGCCGGACCAGCGATGGCGATGGGTCAAAAACGGCTACGAGCTCCTTCGCGACAAGGCCATTGATAAGCAAAAACTCAAAAACATTACGCTTTACCGCGAACTTGCCAGAATATTCCAGCACAAAATAGGTGCCGTATCGGATGACGCACACAAATATTACAAGTTGCAGCTCGCTTTGGCGATGGAACCACTGCTCGGCCCCGCCGATAACCGGACATTCGGCGCTCTTGCCCAAGCACCAACCGACTGGCGGCAAATTATAAAAGATGCCAATGTGGT
>JAUVYQ010000010.1 GCA_030603035.1 Phycisphaerae bacterium
CACCCGCACTTGCTTATCGAACCCACGCCTGACTAGGTGTCTCACCAGCGGCCCTGCGCGATGGAGCACACGGCCGCCTTCGTATTGGTCCTTGGTGATTCGTTCATACACCATTTCACCATTTAACCACTTAACCAAACATAAGATTTGTCTTTGCCGGACATTTATGTTAAATTACATCTCTTGATTTTCAGGGAGTGTAAAATTGGGGCAAACGCTTGTCTATAAGATACTTGCCGAGCATCTGGTTGACGGCAAAATGGCTGCCGGCCAGCCCATTGGCATTCGGATTGACCAGACGCTTACGCAGGATGCCACCGGGACAACGGCATTTTTGCTGTTCGAATCAATGGGGGCAGGCCCCGTTAAAACGCAGCTTTCGGTCAGCTATATTGACCATAATATAGCGGGGTTCGGGCCGGAGAACCATAACGACCATTTATATCTGCAAACGGTAGCCGCCAAATCAGGCCTCTATCATTCGCGGGCGGGCAACGGTATCTGCCATCAGGTCCATCTGGAGCGGTTCGGCAAACCAGGGACGACACTTTTGGGCAGTGATTCACACACGCCGACCTGCGGCGCAATCGCCGCCCTTGCCATTGGGGCCGGCGGGCTGGATGTGGCAGCGGCTATGGCGGGAGGGCCATTCTACCTTACCTGTCCGAAAGTCTTAGGAGTAAGACTTATCGGGCGCCTGGGCGACTGGGTGGCAGCCAAGGACGTTATCCTCAAGCTGCTCGGCATCCTTACGACGAAAGGTAATGTGGGCTGGGCGGTCGAATATTTCGGTGAAGGCGCCTCAAAGCTGACTGTGCCGCAGCGCGCGACGATTACCAATATGGGAGCGGAGCTGGGCGTAACAACGAGTATCTTCGCCGGCGATGAACAGACCAGAAAATTCCTCGCCGCCCAGGGACGGGAAAAAGACTATTTCGCTTGTGGCGAATTGGCAGCCGACCCGGATGCCGAATATGACCGTATCATCGAAATAAATCTGGCCGAACTTGAGCCGATGGCGGCCTGCCCGTCTTCGCCGGATAATGTCAAAACCGTCAGGGAAATTGCCGGCATTCGAATAGGGCAGGTCGTAATAGGCAGCTGCAGCAACTCGGGTTTTGCCGATTTAATGACGACAGCAAAGATATTAAGGGGGAGGCGAATAAACACTATGGTCGAATTTGCAGTCGCTCCGGGCAGTAGAGAAGTTTTGAATATGCTGGCAGAAAACGGGGCACTGGCGGATATGATTTCAGCCGGTGCTCGAATTCTCGAGACGGGCTGCGGTCCGTGCATCGGTCTGGGTTTTTCGCCGGCTGATGAAGTGGTAAGCCTGCGGACGTTTAACAGGAACTTTCCCGGCCGAAGCGGCACAAGAGGCGACCGGGTCTATCTGGTCAGTCCTGAGACAGCGGTTGCTTCGGCTCTGACCGGACGAATTACCGACCCGCGCGATTTGCCTGAAATTTTCGCAATAGAATACCCGAAAATTGACTTGCCGGGGAAATTCATCGTCAACGACAATATGATAGAAGGGCCCTTGAGCGAAGAAGAGGCGGCGAAGCAAAAGGTTCTGCGCGGGCCTACGATTGTTATGCCCGAAGCACCGCCGCCGCTGCCGCAGGAATTACGGGGCAGGGTCTTGATTAAGTGCGGCGATAAGATAACCACCGACCATATTATGCCGGCCAGGGCCTTCCTGAAACTACGCTCGAATGTGCCGGAGTATGCAAAGGTGGTCTTTAACTGTTTCAACGAGCAAGGCAGACCGACATTTGCCCAGTGCGCCCTTGAGCTAAAGGAAAAAGGTATCGCCGGTGTAATTGTGGCAGGTGAAAGCTACGGCCAGGGCTCGTCAAGAGAGCACGCTGCACTTTGCCCGATGTATCTGGGAGTGCGGGCGGTAGTCGCGAAAAGTATTGAGCGAATCCACAAGGCCAACTTGATTAACTTCTGTATTGTTCCGATAGAATTTGCTGAGCCGGCCGACTATGACAAAATCAAACCCGACGACCAGCTGCAAATCGACAATCTGCTCGAAGCGATAAAGGGTAGTGACAAAGTTAAGATTGTCAATAAGACCGGCTCATTTGAATTTGTCGGCAGGCTGAAACTTTGCGACAGGGACAGAGAGATTTTACTTTCAGCCGGACTGCTAAACTACACGCTTAAAAAGGCACAAAGGCACAAAGGCACAAAGGGGCAAAGGGGCAAAGAGAAACCACATGAAAACTTATAGAGACCTGCTTGTTTGGCAAAAATCTATGGTTCTGGTTACGGAAATATATCGGCTATCAAAGTCATTTCCCAGAGATGAGACTTATGGGTTAACTTCCCAGATGAGACGGTGTGCTGTTTCGGTTCCCAGCAATCTGGCAGAAGGTTATGGCAGAAACTCAACCAGCGATTATATTCGCTTTCTGTATATTGCCACCGGTTCTCTCTACGAATTGCAGACCCAGATAGAGATTGCTTTGAATCTACAGTATTTGAACAAAACCGACTTCGATAAACTCTATGAATCGAGCAGAGAAATAGAGCGAATGCTCAGCAGCTTGACTAAAAAGCTAAATGATAAACGAACAAAGTAACTCTGTGCCTTTGTGCCTCTGTCACTTTGTCCCTGAGTATAAAAAAGGCGAATGAGTGAAAAAATAATAACTATTTTCGGGACGGGCAGAGCAAAGCCCGGCGATTCGGTTTATGAACTGGCCTACGAGACAGGCAAAATACTGGCTCAGGCCGGCTTCACCATCGCCAACGGCGGATATGGCGGGACAATGTTAGCTGCAGCCAGAGCAGCAGCCGAGGCCGGCGGTGAAATTATCGGCGTTACCTGCTCAGCTTTCAAAGGAAAGCCCAATGAATATATCAGTCGCGAAATCGTTGCCGATTCGCTCGACGAACGGCTCGATACGTTGATAAAACTGGGGCAGGGGTATGTCGTGCTGCCCGGCGGAACAGGTACGCTGCTGGAACTGGCAAAGGTCTGGGAATTAAAAAACAAAGGATTTCTCGAAGCAGATAAACCGATTATACTTGTAGGCGGATTCTGGAAGCCCTTGGTCGATTTGATTGCAACCGACGACCCCGACAGCAGCCGATACATAAAGCAGGCAGATGGGCCGGGACAGGTTGTAGAATTGATTCCGCCACAAGCGGATCTTCGATATTGACTAATTGATATGGGCAAGAGACTCACAATTTTGATTTTGGCGTTTTTTATAAGCGCCGCAGCGTCCGGTACAGCGACGGCTCGCAAAACTCCGCTGCGGGACGGCTTTGTCCTGACAGGTGTTGATGGCAAATTGACCGGTACCGACAGCAATGACATATGGTTCCAGGACAGCAACGAGGGTTCCCGCAGATGGTTCTTTGAATTTGACTCAGACATAGGTGATGATAAAGCCGTTGTCAAAGCCGGGACGAGCTTGGAACTGCTGCCATCGGCAGCACTGGAAAAGATGACCGCTGATATGGAAAAGCGTTCCGCCGTAAGCCCCGTTAGAAGTAAGTCGCCAAAGACAACTGCCGTGCCCTCGGTGCAGACTTCTAACGGGGTAAGCTATCGGCTCTGGGGCAGAGTGACCAAATACAAGGGCAGGAATTTTATATTCCCTATCTATTTTTTGCCCCTCGGCGAAACAAAGAAGCCCCCGCCGTCAACATCACAAAAATCCCGGGAAAAGACCGGGCCAGCTCTCAATGACCCGAACGATGTGTTAACCATACCGAAAGAGATATTAAACAAGCTCACAACAAGGAAAATCATCCGCCCCGAGCAGTTGAAAAAAGGATTGGAATTGAAGCAGGATTCTATCTTGGCCGACAGGACCGGCTTTATCTCGTCGTGTGTGATGCGTAATGCGTATCGCGTGAAAGGAAAAAGAAAAGAGGAGAAAGGAAAAACGCAATACGCAATACGCAATACGCAATGCGAATTTGTCTTTGACGCTCTCGGCCGGAACGTCCAGCAGATTTCACTTCGGCTGCTGCCCTGCCAGGCCCTGGAGTCGGCCGAGCAAGAGCAATCTACCGAGCCGGATATCTTGCGATTCAAAATAGCAGGGATTCTAACGAAATATAAAGGCAACCACTATCTGCTGCTGGAGCGGACAACAAGAGTTTACAGCCACGGCAACTTCGGCAGATAAAAAAAAGAATTAGCTACAGAGGACACAGAGAAATTAACAAAGATAAGGAAAAACAGTGAACGAAGAACTCGACCAAATTCTTATTTCCTATAAACAGCCGGACTTTGAGGGTATGCTCAGTAAACTTCGTTTTGCAGTAGTACGCACTGCAAGATTTAGGATAGACAGCGAAGAAAATGAGCAGTTAAGAAATATTGTTAAAGATGTTATGAAACACGGTGATGATGCTGTAGCAAAATACACGGAAAAATTTGATGGTATTAAGTTGATACCGGAACAATTCAAAGTAAATCAAAATGAATTAGAGAACGCTCACAAAGAAATCGACGCCAAGCTCTTAAACTCGCTTCGTAAAGCAATTGAGAATATCCGGAAGTACCAAGAAGAAATATTCGTCGGCAACCTCAAACATCCAGGAATAAGGTACACGCCGATAAAAAGAGTTGGCGTTTGTGTACCCGGCGCTTCAGCACCTTTGCCATCGACGGTAATAATGACCGCAGTACCTGCACAGGTAGCGGGTGTGAAAGAAATTGTCGTGGTCTCTCCGCCAAGATACAAGGGCAGTATCCATCCTGTTATCCTGGCTACGTGCCAAGAGCTAAAAATCGACGAGGTATATCGAATTGGTGGAGCGCAGGCAGTAGCAGCTTTAGCACGCGGAACGAACATGATAAGAAAGGTCTATAAGATTGTGGGGCCAGGCAACCAATGGGTGCAAATGGCAAAACGCGAAGTTTTTGGGCTGGTCGATATTGATTCTATAGCTGGGCCAAGCGAAGTTTTGATAATTGCAAATGATAAAGCAAATCCTGCGTGGGTTGCTGCTGATATGTTAAGCCAGGCAGAACACGCTCCAGGAAGTGCGATTGTGCTTACAGATTCACAGGAACTTGCCAAGAATGTCCTTGATGAGCTTAAAAAACAGATGGGACAATTGGACAGAGCGGAAGCAACAACTAAATGCCTTGAAAAATTCAGCGGAATTGCTGTGATAAAAAAAATGAGCGATGTAATTGGTGTTGCAAATGCTTTTGCCTCTGAGCATCTGGAAATCCAATGCGGCGAGCAAAGCAGGGAAATCGCCAACAGAATCGAAAATGCAGGTGCGATATTCATTGGTGATTACAGCCCTGTGGCGGTAGGGGATTACTGGGCTGGGCCAAGCCATACATTACCCACAGGGCAGACTGCAAAGTTCTTTAGTGCTTTAAGTGCCAATGACTTCATCAAGTCAACGAGTATTATTGAGTACGATAAAGAAAAATTAGCCGAAAGTGCCGACGATATTATCCGTATGGCCGAGGCCGAAGGTCTCGACGCCCACGCAAGAAGTATAAAAATCCGGCAGGAGAGATAAGTTGCCCCCTCTGTCATTCTGAGCGAAGCGAAGAATCTCTAAATTCCCCAGTCAAGCTTGTCCTTATACCTCCAGTAGAACCTGCCCAATAGATGAGCCGCGACAAATAACAGATAAAGATTGACTACGTTTGAGATGAAACCAAGAACTGGCAAACGGCGCAAAATCCAAAATATCAGAGCAACCAAGCCTCCAAAAATACAAAGTGATAGAATAAGGCCGCAATATGAAAGAAACGTTCTGAATATCGAGCCGATGATAAATATCGGGTTCAGTGCATCGAATGCATCGAACAACACTCCTCTTAACAATGCCATTGGAAAAAAGAATCCCCCACATCCTGCCAGCGCCCAAAAAATCGAGTCGGTTCGTCTGGCAAACACGTAATAGACTCCTACCGGCCAAAAACAAACAGCAACACAACCTAACATAAGAAACAATTGCGAAATAAAGTCTCCCTTGTCAGGTATATGCTCAGCGCGAATTACTGGCGCACGCCTGCCGCCCCTGGAGCTGTCATAAATGCAATACCCAAAGTAGAAAACAATATAGCCAAGGAGCAAAACACGAAGGATCGAAATTAATAGTACACCATAATGTCGTCCACCAGGATAGGGGAAAAGAATAAGAATAAACCGGGCAATTAAATCTATTAGAAGCAGGCCAAAGAAAAAGATGCCGATTTGGATTATCCCATGTAAGCTGGCTGGATACAAAAGCACATCAATAAACCACGGCAGTTTGCGTTTAACCGCCAACTGAGGCTCTTCAATTACTTTCACCTCGTCCGCCTTTCAATACTTTGAAGTCGGGACAAGTGATTATCGATTTGCTAATTTTTCTTTTATCAGTTCTGCGGCTTTGGTGAGGGCATCGTCGATTTTTTCCGGTTTTTTTCCGCCGGCCTGGGCCATTTGCGGCCGCCCGCCGCCGTCGCCGTCAACTATCGGCGCAATCGCCTTAATCAGCACGCCGGCCTTCAACCCCCTCTTGACTAAATCATTGGTCATACCTGCTAACAATGTTACCTTGTCGTTATCAGCAAAGCCCAGGACGACAGCAGCAGATTTTGCCTTTTTCTTGAGCATATCGATTGCCTCTCGGGCCTGTTCGACCGAAGTCGCCGACAATCGGCCAATGATTACAGATGTCTCCTCGATTTTTTCGCATTTTTCCAGAAGCTGTTTTGCTTCGGCCATAGTGTCACTGCCAGCTTGTCGGGCGGCTGACTTAAGCTCCTTGGCCAGCTTTTTATTGTCCTTTATTAGCAACTCAACCCTGTCGACCAGCTTTTCGGCGGGAACCTTTAGCGTCTCCGAAAGCTCATCGACAATCTCGCTTCGCTGTTCGAGAAAGCCGGCCAGCCCGGAGCCGGTCAGCGCGGTAATCCTGCGCACGCCGGCTGAAATGCTCTCTTCTTTGGTTATCTTAAAGCCGCCGATAGAGCCGATTCTATCGACGTGAGTGCCGCCGCAAAACTCCCGGCTAAAGGCCTTCTTTACCGCCGAGAGCGCAGAGACCGCCGAGTTTAATTTTAATTTTTTCTCTGCGTCCTCGGCGTGCTCTGCGGTTAATCTTTTTTCGCCAATAGCCACTACCCGAACCTCGTTTCCGTACTTTTCGCCAAATAGTGCCATTGCACCGAGTTTTTGGGCCTCATCTTTTGGCATTACCACACAGGTTACCGGCAGGTCCGCAGCAATTTTTCCCCTGACCAAATGCTCAACTTTTTTTAGCTGCCTGGCGCTCGGCGCTTTTGGATAGGTAAAGTCAAATCTCAAATAGTCCGGCCCGACGAGACTGCCCTGCTGTGCCACCGATTTGCCGAGCACCTCCTGCAGCGCCCACTGGAGCAGGTGAGTGGCGGTATGGTTTTTCTTGCCGGCGTTTCTGCTTTTGTCCACGATAGCGGTCACCTTGTCGCCAGTGCTAAACCCGCCTGCGATGATTTTGCCCCAGTGGATTACACAATCGGCAATTTTTTCTGTTGTTTCAACAACGAACCGGCCCCGGGACGATTCCATCATTCCACAATCGCCGACCTGGCCGCCTGCCTCGGCATAGAAACAAGTCTTATCAAGGATTAGTCCGATGGTTTGGCCCTGAGTTTCTACCGTGCCGACGTCCACAAGATTTCCAGACTGTATAAGTCCGGAAACCTGCGTTGCGTAACTGTCTGTCTGATATTTTGCAGAGTCGTCGGTTACCGGAAGCATTACACCGGGGTTGACTACCATTGTGGAGGATTTTTGCGCTGCCCTTGCCCGCTCTCTTTGCCCTTCCATAAGTTCGTCAAACTTGGCTGTATCAACTTTGAGGCTGCGTTCTTTGGCCATAAGCTGCGTCAAGTCAAGCGGAAAGCCGTATGTGTCGTAGAGTTGGAAAGCATCTTCGCCGCTGATAGTCTTGTCTTTTGATTTTTGCGCGCGCCTGGCAGCGGTGTTGAAGATTTCAATACCTCTATCGAGTGTTCTTCCGAAGCTTGTCTCTTCCGATTCGATTACCAATGAGACGTAGTCGGCCCTTTCCTTTATCTCGCCGAACGCATCGCCTAAACAATCAACAACTATCGGCACAAGTTTATACATAAACGGCTCGTGCATTCCCAGCTCTCTGCCGAACCTCGAAGCCCGGCGAAGCAGCCGGCGAATTACATAGCCCCGCCCTTCGTTAGAAGGCGTTGCGCCATCGGTTATCGCAAAGGTGAGCGAGCGAATATGGTCGGATATAACCCTGAAGGCATTATCGATTCTATTGTTCAGCTCGGACGTATATTTGTGCCCGGTTATGTCACTTAAGCGGTCGGTTATAGGCGTGAATAAATCGGTATCGTAGTTGCTCTTTTTCTTCTGCAGCACCGCAGCGATTCTTTCCAGGCCGGCGCCGGTATCGACGTATTTGGCACCTAAGTCAACAAGCCGGCCGTCCTCGGTGCGGTTATATTGTATAAAGACAAGATTCCACAGTTCGATAAACCGGCTGCAGCCGCTGTTGACACCGCACCTGTGGCCTTTTGTCTCCTTCATATCACACATCTCCGCGCCGAGGTCGATATGTATCTCGTTGCAGGGCCCGCAGGGACCGATATCGCCCATCTCCCAGAAATTATCTTTCCTGCCGAAAGCCAGAACTCTATCAGCAGATATTGAGGTTACTTTCGTCCACAAGTTGGCTGCCTCATCATCTTCCGGCAGACCATCGGCTGCGTCGCCTGCAAAAACCGTTGCCCACAGGCGGTCCGGCTCGATGCCCCAAATCTTTGTAAGAAGCTCCCAGGCCCATTCGATTGCTTCCGCCTTGAAATAGTCATCGAACGACCAATTGCCTAACATTTCAAAAAAGGTGTGGTGATACGTATCTTTGCCCACTTCTTCAAGGTCGTTGTGTTTGCCGCTTACCCGCAGGCATTTTTGACTGTTGACCACCCGGCAGTATTCCGGGGGCGTCAGCCCCACAAAGATATCCTTGAACTGATTCATTCCCGCATTGGCAAAAAGTAAGGTCTCATCGCCAACAGGCACTATGGGCGAGCTTGGGACAAATTCGTGGCCTTTGTTCTTGAAAAAATCTATAAAGCCGCTTCTGACTTGCTTTGCACTCAACATTTCGTATCTCGTATATGCGTCTATGCGTGGATGAGTTGATGCGCAGGTATGTTCATACATTCACTCATCCACTCATTTACTCATTTACTCATTCACACTTCATGCCAGGCCTTTGGCAGCGAGGACTTTATTTTTTAATTCCTCGCACAAATCTTTGTTTTCAGCCAGGTATTTCTTGGCGTTTTCTCTGCCCTGACCGAGCCGGATATCGCCGTAGTTTAGCCAGGCACCGCTTTTTTCGACTACTTCGCAACCAAGGCCCAAATCGAGCAAATCACCTTCGTAGCTGATTCCACTGTCGAACATAAGGTCGAATTCCGATTCACGGAAAGGCGGTGCGATTTTGTTCTTTACCACCCTGGCCCTGACCCTGTTACCGATGGCGATGCCACCGTCCTTTATGGTTGCCAGCCGTCTTAAATCGATTCGGACTGTAGTGTAAAATTTCAGTGCCCTTCCGCCGGGGGTCGTTTCCGGGTTGCCGAACATCACGCCGATTTTCATACGGATTTGATTTATGAAGACAAGGGCGGTTTTGCTCTTGCCGATGACAGCGGTAAGCTTTCTCATCGCCTGGCTCATTAATCTCGCCTGCAATGCCATGTGGGTGGCACCCATTTCGCCTTCAATTTCTGCTTTTGGCGTCAGTGCAGCAACGGAATCAATCACTATGGCATCGACCGAATTGGACCTGATTAACATCTCGGTGATTTCAAGTGCCTGTTCGCCTGTATCGGGCTGGCTAATCAGCAGGCTGCTGACATCGACGCCTAACCTTTTTGCCCAGGTTGGGTCCAGGACGTGTTCAGCATCTATAAATGCAGCCACGCCGCCTGCACGCTGGGCGTTTGCAATGATGTGAAGCGCGAGGGTGGTTTTGCCGGACGCCTCCGGACCAAACAACTCGGCAACTCTGCCGCGCGGGATGCCCGCACCGCCGAGGGCGATATCCAGCGATAATGAGCCCGTGGGTATGCCCTCAATTCTGGCGTACCTGTGCTCGTCCATTTGCATAATAGCACCCTGGCCGTATTGCTTCTCAATCTGCGCAATCACACGCTGCAGGGCGGCTTCTCTGCTGGTTGTTTGAGGCCTCAAACGCTCTACCTTGCTCTTACTTGTTTGGGACGTTTTTGTCTTTGCCATTTTCACAATCTCCTATTTTATAAGAACTAAAAACTTAAAACTAAAAGCTAAAAACCATAACTTAAAATTCAAAACTCACTTTTTGCCCTTGAGGGTTAAGACGCTTGAACCCGATATATTTGCTAATTCTTTCGTTTCACCCAAAAGGTATTCTAACTGAGCGCTATTTATTTTCTTCGCATCCCTTAATAATCCAAGCCAGTATAAGCTTTCATTTGCAAATTTAAGAGAATGACTAAAGAAATTGGTAAAATCCCTTTTTGAACTGGCACCCTTGGCTTCAACGATATTTGCGCCGATAGATGTAGCCGACCTCAACAGTTGTTTTGTAATAACCCCGGTAGAGACATCTTTCGGTAGAGTATCCAGGAATTCTATTACTTTAATAGAATACTGATATGCTCTCTCTTTCAGTTTAATTTTAAATTTTGAGCTTTGGTTTTGCATTTTTCATTTTACATTTTTAGCTTAGTTTGTAATTTCCTAACAGGGTATAAACAGGACCGGTCGGCCTTAACTGGCTCTGATAAACCGAGACCGAATCAGCCGAGATAATCCCGAGCTTAAAATCCCTGTAATCTTCGCTCACTGCCGCCAGCTTAACACCCGCCTTGGGGTTCCTTACCCTGCAGAGTGTCAGATGGCCGGAAAATTCTCTCTTTTCCTCAGGCCAGCCGGCCAGAGCCAACTGCTGCTCGAGGTCCTTTTGCAACCCCAATAGATTGTTTTTCCCCTCGCCGGCGCCAACCCATAAAACTCTGGCACTTCTGCCGCCGAAATGGCCGACAGTCTGTATATCCAGCTCGAAGCTCTTGTGTCTGCCCGCAACCTCTTTGACTATATTACAGACCTCAACGACCTGCTCATCCTTGATTTCGCCCAGGAACTTCAATGTCAGGTGTATATTCTGCGGATTTACCCATTTGACGTCGCCTTTTTTAATATCAACTTTGCTCTGGAGCTGCTGCTGCAAATCACTTAATGCAGCTCTGACTTCTTCACCAATATCTATCGCTATAAACACTCGCATTAGCTCATTAGCCTACTAAAAATGTGTTAGTTTTCGCAAAGTTTCAAATCTGCTGTCGATATCGGTTTTGTTTATCGAGGTCAATCCCTGCAGTGAAAAATCAGCAATCGTGAACGAGGCAGCCACTGTGCCGTAGGCAATTGCTGTCTTTAGCGACTCAGAATCGGTCTTGCCTGCTTGTGCCAGATAGCCCATCAGGCCCCCTGCGAAGCTGTCGCCGGCACCTGTGGGGTCTTTGACTTCGACGGCTGGAAAGGCCGGCAGAATAAATCCTTCCCCGTTGCTGTTGTACGTTATTGAACCCGATTCGCCTTTTTTAATGATAACAACGCTCGGCCCCGTATCCAGAACCTTTTTCGCCGCCCTTATCAGATTATGCTCGTCCGCCAACATCCTTGCTTCATCCTCATTGATTATCAAGCAGTCGATTTTTTTAAGCAGCCGCTTTAAATCATCGAGCTCATTCTCAATCCAGCAGTTCATCGTATCAGCAGCGACAAAAGCGCCTCTCTCAATTTGTTCGAGCAATTGAAGCTGAAGGGCGGGCGCCGTATTGGCAAGAAAAACGTACCTGCTGTCCTTATATTCAGCAGGCACTGTCGGCGGCGCTTCGGCAAGGACATTTAATTCCAGACAATCAGTTCTTCTGTCATCCATATTATCACTGTAAGTGCCTTTCCAGCGAAAGGTTTTGCTGTTTTCTCTAACCTCCAGACCTGTCAGGTCAACGTTCCTGCCAGCAAAAACTTTAGCCAAATCAAACGGACAATCCGAGCCGATAACACCGAGGAGTCGAACCGGCGTAAAGAAACTCGCTGCCATACTAAAATAAACGGAAGAACCGCCAAGACAATTCTCGCTTACACCGTAAGGCGTTTTAACGGTGTCAATACCAATCGAGCCTGTTACCAACAATGACATTCCTAAGTTTCTTTAAGTTTGAGGTCTTGTTTCAACTTTTCTCAGTGTAGTATCTATTCTTGCTAAGGTATTTTCTTTGCCTAACATCTGGACCGAGTCAAAAATCGGCGTGCTGATAGTAGTTCCGCAAATGGCAACCCGTAACGGCTGAGCGATTTTGCCCAGGCCAACCTGCTTTTCCTCGGCTAACGAACGCAGCATAGTCTCGATATTCTCCTGGCTGAATTGCTCCATAGCCGCAAGTTTATCACGAACGATTTGCAGAACGGTCAGACCGTCATTTTTTAACAAAACCTTTTCGACCGCCTTTTCATCATACTCGATTTGGTCATTGTTTAAAAATATGAATCTGCTTTTGCGCTCAATATCAGCTAAGGTCCTTGCACCAGCACTAATTTCTAAAATTTTCTCGAGCGTCTTATCGTCCGCGGAAATTACCGGAGATTCGACGGCTTTTAAGTAATCCTTAAAATGGCCAAGAAGCTTTTCGCCACCGGCCTGACGGATGTACTCGGTGTTGAAAGCGAGAAGTTTCCTGCGGTCGAACAAGCTGTTGGCCTTTGTCAAACGCGAAAGGTCAAAACAAGCGATTAATTCGTCAAGCGGCATAATTTCACGGTCGCCGCCAGGGTTCCAGCCGAGCAGTGCAAGGAAGTTCACCATTGTTTCGGGCAGATAGCCGCTCCTGAAGAAATCAACGACGTTGATTTCCGGCAGGGCAGCGCCAAGGTACTCCGCTATTGCATCAATGCCGGGCATATCGAGTGTGGTCTTTCCCTTGATAAAAGTTTCGACCTCTTCAAGGGTAATGTTACTGGCCTCGGCAAGTTTTTCAAGGTCGACATCCCCTATATCTTTAATGGCCTTACGCAGCGCCTTTGGACGCTCGCGTTTGGAAAGTTTGCCGCCCGTTTCGCTGACGGTAACGGACATATGGGCATATTTCGGAAGCTCACCAAACCCCAGAGCTTTCCACAATGCCTGCTGGCCGGGCGTGTTCATCAGATGCTCCTGGCCGCGAATGACGTGGGTAACTTTCATCAAATAGTCATCAACCACACAGGCAAAGTTATATGTTGGGAAGCCGTCGGACTTTTGTATGATAAAATCGCCTATTTGGCCGGATGCAAAGGTAACCTCGCCGCGCACCACATCGGCAACCACAATAGGCCTGTCCTGCGGGATGGCAAAGCGAACCGTTACAGGTCGTCCTTCGTCTTTTGCTTTCTTCACATCGTTTTCGTCGGGCAGCTCTTTGGGGCGCTGATAAATAAGCGATTTTTTTTCGACCTCGGCTTGGTCGCGCATAACCTGCAGCTCTTCGGTGGTATCAAAGCAGTAATACGCCTTTTTCTCATCGATGAGTTGTTTTATGTATTTATCGTAGATGTCCCTTCGTTGGGACTGTAGATACGGCCCGTTGGGGCCGCCGACTTCAGGGCCTTCGTTCCACTGGATTCCGAGCCAGCGCAGGTCGTCCATAACCTGCCGGATGGCGGTCGGAGTGTTCCGTTTTTGGTCGGTATCCTCAATGCGAAGCAAGAATTTACCGCCCATCCGCCGGGCAAAAAGCCAGTTAAAAAGGGCCGTTCTGGCTCCGCCCACGTGCAAATATCCTGTTGGCGACGGCGCGAAACGTGTTACGACCATTGCAAACCTCATAAACTCCGGAAAACATACCAAACCGTAACAGTAAGCTACAAAACCACCATTGTCAAGAACCAGATGCTGGCCTCAGCAAATTTGTACTGCTGACAGCCAAATCCGATAAATTCTACTGTCAATTTTGCTCCGGATAACTATAATGTGTTAAAATATCAAAACCAACGTTGGAGACTCATTATGAACAGGCAGGCAGTTCTAACACGGCTTAAAGGCAGTGTCGAAGAAATCCGGCAGCGTTTTTCGGTCAAGTCGCTTTCGATTTTTGGCTCGATAGCACGGGACGAAGCAATTGATAACAGCGACGTAGACGTGCTGGTGGCATTTAACCAAAAAGCCAGTTTCGATATCTTTATGGACCTGAAATTCTATTTGGAAGAACTGCTGGAAACGTCAATTGATCTGGTAACTGACAAAGCACTTCGCCCACAGGTTCACCAGGCAATTGAACGGCAGATTATTCATGTCGTGCGTAAACGGTGAAACTGTCACCCCGAGCGCAGTCGAGGGGTCTATTTAGAATACTTCCGCGAAGCGGCTCCTTTTATGAACCCGCCATCAATCGTACCAGCCCTGGCTCAGGTCATGCCAGTCGAGATTTTGTGAATCTATGAGCTTTACCTTCTTTTCGCGCCTCCACACCTTGATCTGTTTTTCCCGCTTAATGGCTGAAGCAGAATCTGTTATTGTCTCAAAGTAAAGCAGCCGACCAATATCGTACTTATCAGTAAAGCCGGGAATTAAATGATTTTTGTGTTCATAAACTCTTTTCTTGATGTTGCTGGTAACTCCAACATAAAAAGTTCCGGATTTACTTGCCATAATATAGACATAGTAGTTTTTCACCCTGGTATTTTAGCGATGACGAAGTATTGATGAAAGAGGAATCAGAAAATCAATAGATTTCTCGACCCACCTTCAGCGGGCTCGAAATGACATTTGGTGCATTCACTCCTTGTTGTACACCGGCACCTCGAACGCAATCGAAAGCTCCATTTAAAAACAAACTCGCGAAGCGAACATTATCATCTCACGCAGAGTCCACAAGTTCGCATCACGATGTAAAGCACCAATTTTATCTTTCCGGCATAACTACAATGTGCTAAATTATGGGGCAACGACAGGACAAACGTAAAAGCTGGCGCTAATATGAGCACAAATGATTCTACAACCAAGCTCGACTTTATCCGGCAGATTGTCGCCGAAGACCTAAAGACAAATAAATGGGGCGGTCGAGTGGTTACGCGTTTTCCGCCTGAGCCGAACGGCTATCTGCACATCGGGCACGCCAAGAGCATCTGCCTTAATTTCGGTATCGCAGCCGAATACAAGGGCGGCCTGTGCAATCTGCGATTTGATGATACCAATCCCATCAAAGAAGAAGAAGAATACATCGAATCTATCAAGCAAGACGTTCGATGGCTTGGCTTCGACTGGGAGGACCGGCTGTACTACGCCTCGGACTACTTCGAGCAAATGTACCAGTACGCCGTGCAGCTTATAAAAAAAGGCAAAGCGTATGTCTGCGACCTGACAGCCGAGCAAACAAGAGAATATCGCGGTACCCTCACCAGGCCGGGAAAGAACAGTCCGTATCGCAACCGCAGCGTCGAAGAAAACCTTGACTTGTTCGAGCGAATGAAGGCAGGCGAATTCCCGGACGGTTCCCGTGTCCTTCGAGCGAAGATTGATATGGCATCTCCCAATCTGAATATGCGGGACCCGGTTATGTATCGAATCTTGCACGCGACTCATCCCCGCACCGGCGAGGCGTGGTGCATCTATCCGATGTACGACTGGGCCCACGGGCTTGAAGATTCCATCGAAAGAATTACCCATTCGATTTGCACGCTGGAATTTGAGAATCATCGGCCGTTATATGACTGGTTCCTCGACGAGCTGGGCGTCTATCATCCCCAGCAGTTCGAGTTCGCTCGCCTCAATCTGAGCTACACCGTGATGAGCAAGCGCAAGCTCCAGCAATTGGTACAGCAAGGTCTTGTAACCGGA
Source organism: Phycisphaerae bacterium (assembly GCA_030603035.1). The sequence continues at coordinate 15,889 of JAUVYQ010000010.1, forward strand.
TGGGACGACCCGCGTATGCCGACCATTTGCGGCCTGCGGCGGCGCGGCTACTCGCCCCAGGCCATCCGAAACTTCTGCAAACGCATCGGCGTCAACAAATTCAACAGTACCGTTGATATAGCGCTGCTCGAACACTGCGTCCGGGAAGATTTGAACAAGACATCGCCGCGCGTGATGGCCGTGCTCAGGCCGCTCAAGGTAGTCATCGACAACTATCCCGCCGACCGGGTCGAAGAGCTCGAGGCCGTGAACAATCCGGAAGATGCAAGCGCCGGCACCCGGAAGGTCCCCTTCTCGCGAGAGCTGTATATCGAACGAGAAGATTTTATGGAGGAGCCGCCGAAAAAGTTTTACCGCCTGGCGCCCGGCCGGGAGGTTCGCCTGCGATATGCGTATTTCATCACGTGTACCGATGTGCTCAAAGATGAAACCGGCGAAGTCGTCGAGTTGCACTGCACATACGACCCGGCGACACGAGGCGGTGATGCTCCTGACAGACGCAAGGTAAAGGCAACATTGCACTGGGTTTCAGCCGCCCACTCGCTCGAAGCCAAAATCCGACTGTACGACCATCTCTTCACAAAAGAAAACCCGGACGATGTAGAGAATGGCGTTGATTTCAAATCTAACGTGAATCCGAACTCATTGGAGACGCTTGTCTCGTGCCGTGTTGAGCCATCTCTGGCTGGCGCAGCACCACTAAGTCGATACCAATTCGAGCGACTGGGCTATTTCTGCGTTGACCCCAACAGTTCTAAGGGGAAGCTCGTATTCAATCGGACGGTAACGCTGCGGGACCCGTGGGCTAAAATCCAGAAAGCACAGAAGAACAGGTAGCCAAATCGCGACCTCGCCACGGACGACGTCTTTTACGCTAATTGCCGCCTTCAGGCTTGCCGCTAACGGCTACCCGGCCGGTGTTACCGTAAGCAGTTTATAACAGGCAAGAGCAGCCAACAGGATAAAGACAACCCTGACTATGTTGCTGGGCAGTTTATGCATACCCCGGCTGCCCAAAAAGGCACCCACGATGGCACCGGGGATAATAACGACTGCTATCCTCAGGGATTCCACTACCGGGTTGCCATTTTGCAATACGTCGGAAAATGGGGTCCCGCCGATATTGTGCTGCGGCAGCGTTATGTTCTTGTAAAACGCTCCTATAAGGGCGATTGAAGCGATGGTCGCAGCGGAATTGCTGATAGCCCTTTTCAACGGCATTTTCAAAAAAAACTGCTGAGCGGGAACGCAGACAGAGCCGCCGCCGAGTCCCAACAGCCCCGCTGATACTCCCGTTAGCAGGCCGCAGAGGATAGTCAAAGGCACCGAGCGGCGGGTTCTGGAAATATCAAAGCCGTCCACTCCGCCACGGTGCTTGCCAAACGTTAAACAATTGTAAACAACCACATAAACCATAAAGAGCCCGAATATCCGGGCCAAAAGATAACTGTTATCGCGGGCAAAAACGGAGCTGTTACTGATTGCAACGCCGATTATAATCCCAAAAGCTGCAGCAGGAATCAGCCATTTAATAACGCCCATCACCAGGACATCAGCCTTTTTATGAACTATTACCGCTGCGGCACCAACGAAGAAGTTGCAAATCATCGCCGAGGCCTGATAGAGATGCTGGTTTTCGCCGAACACAAATACCAGGGTGGGAATCATAATCACCGACCCGCCGATGCCAAGCAGGCCGCCGAAAAGACCCATCAAAACACCAATCGTCGCTAAAATAAAATAGTGCATATCAGATAGTTATCTGCCGAATAGCTCAGCAAATTTTTCTTCTATATCAGCGCTTTCGCACAGCACCTGGCCAATCAGAACGGCCCTTACGCCGATGGACTTGAGCTTTTCGACGTCGGCCCGTGTTTTTATCCCGCTTTCGGCAACCAGCTCGTTTTTGTTATCGAGAAGTTCGGCCAATCGGCTGGTCGTATTCAAATCCACCTCCATTGTGGCGATATCCCGATTGTTTATTCCGAGAACGCTGTATCCTTTTTTAGGAAAGCCGAGCAGGCTGCGCACAGCCAGCAGCGTATCGGCCCGGTGAACTTCCAGAAGCACCGTTAACGTCAGCTCCGCTGCACCTATCATCAAGTCCATCAGCTTGCCGGGTTTTAGAGCTTCTGCTATTAAGAGTATCGCATCGGCGCCGGCGGCACGGGATTCGTACACCTGCCAGAGGTCGATAATAAAATCCTTTCGCAAAATAGGTAAATCGACCGTCTCCTTTATCCGGTTTATGTATTCGAGCCGACCTTGAAAATATTTCTCATCGGTTAGAACGCTGATTGCATCGGCTCCACATTTTTTGTAGGTTCGCGCAATGGCCACGGGGTCGAAATCCTCGCGAATAACCCCAGCCGACGGCGAGGCCTTTTTGACCTCGGCGATAACGTTTATGCCCCGGCGGTTGGGCCTGGTAACAGCTTTGTAGAAGTTGCGGCACTTACCCAGCGAACGTATGTGTGCTTTAAGCTCCTCAACGCTTGTTTGCGACCGACGAACCTCAACTTCCGCCCTTTTGTCCGCAATGATTTTATCTAATATATTTGCCAATGCAGCTTACCCACAAAAAAATCAAGTATCAAAATGCAAAAATTATACAAAGTGTCATTGCGAGGAGTGAAGCGCTGAAAGTCCGGCCCCTGGACGGAACGAAGCAATCTCGACCATTCGCAAGTCAGAGATTGCCACGCCCTCACTTTGTTCGGGCTCGCAATGACATTTACATTTTGAATTTTTATTTGTCATTTTGCACTTTGATTTTTAATTTTTGTTTTTTTTACCCTGCGACCTTTACATAGGCCATACGAACCTGGCTGAGTGTATTTTCAAGAACATTCTTTTCCTCTTCGGTCAAATTGCCTTTCGTTTTCTCCTCAAGGGTCGCGAGCATATCGATATTGTATTTTGCCATCTCCAAATCCGGCTCTCTTTTCTCCTGTCCCCTTACTTCCAGCACGCCTAAAGCAAATAATGCCTGTGTAACGAGCATACTTACCAGCGCAGCAAAATTGCCCCTCGGCAAAGGCCCACGAGCTTTACCTTCTTCCTGGGTCTTTTCCTTATCAGCTTCTTCCTGCGCAGCTAATATCTCTTTCTCCTTCTGCGCCTGCTGCTTCCAATCCTCATCAACTATAATCTTTTTTTCTTCTTTCTTTTCTTTTTCAGCCATTCTAAAAACCCTTTTTCAGATTGCGTGCAGAGATTTCCAATTTTTCAATCGTATAAATCCGAAACTCGAATATCGAAATCCGAAACAAATTCAAATGACAAAAATGACTTAGTCATTGCGAGCCCGAACGAAGTGAGGGCGTGGCAATCTCAAAGCTAACTGATGAGATTGCTTCGGTCGCTTCGCTCCCTCGCAATGACATTTAACGTTTTGATCATTTGGACATTCGAATTTTGATATTGTTTCGTGCTTCGTATTTCGTATTTATCTTTTATATATCCGCTATCCGCTATTTTCTGTACTTTTTCATATTCCTATCAATATCTCGCTTCTGCTGGCGCTCGGCAATTGTCTTTCGTTTGTCGTATTGTCTTTTGCCTCTGGCCAGCGCTAGCTCTATTTTTGCCAGGCCTCTGTCGCTAAAATAAATCTGCAAAGGCACGAAGGTAAAGCCCCGCTGCTCAAGCTTGATTTTTATCTTGCGGATTTCGGTCTTGTGCAGCAGCAGTTTCCTCTTTCTGGTCGGCTTATGAGAAGACATGCCGGCCTGCTGGTAGGGGGCGATTTTGGCGCCAATGAGCCAGCACTGCTCGCCTTCGACTTTCGCGTATGAGCCGTCAAGGTCAGCCTGGCCGGCACGCAGCGATTTTACCTCGGTGCCCAGCAGGCTAAGGCCGGCCTCGAACTTCTCGATAAGCTCAAAATTTCGATAGGCTTTTTTATTAACTGCCGCCAAACCCTGTTTACGCTTGTTCTTCCCTGGTTTTGCTGCCATTTCCGCTATCATACCGGCAGGAGAAGAAATTCGCAAGCCCCGTTAGAGACCGGTTCCGCAGCGCAAGACGACTTCGGCAATGCTGTCCGACACGATGCAAGAAGTCTCTAACGGGGCAAGAGCAGGGTTACCCCTTGTCATTGCGAGCCCTTCGCTGTGCTCAAGGGTAAACTCCGCGAGGAATCTATGCTTGCCCCGCACGAATTAGGCCTCTGCCGCCGTGTCCCGCACGAATTGAGTGCGAACTAACGTCTAATTAGTGCGGGGCAATTTGGTGCGGGGTCATTCCTGCGAAGGCGGGAATCCATTTTGATCATTTGAAAATTTGAACCTTTGAATTTGTTTCGTATTTAGAAACCTGTCCTGAGCGTAGTCGAAGGATTAGGATTTCGGATTTCACAGTGTAGGGTGCGATATTTCGCACCACTTTGACTAAGATCCACAATTGCTGACAGCCCATGATCCGACGCATCCGCTTTTCAATTGATAATAACGCCGAAGCGGTCCAATGCAGGGCCATCTGACCGTTGCCAGTACACGCGGATTCTTCCTGAGCCCCCGGCTTTCACTTCCGAGGAGGCTGAACCACAACACGTTGGCTCGGCTTGAAACCGATACGATGCGCAACCACCTCAATCACACCCGTCGCCTGCACTTCCACGGGACCGTTATATATTGTCCATGGGGCGCGGCTGTCTTCACGGCTCGGTTTTGTCCCATTCGCGCGCTTCAAGCGAAAGCCGATTGATGCACCTTCCGTTGCACAAGCGATAGTAAGCTTGATTCTTCCCTTAGCAACCGGATCGAGTCGTACCGTCGGTGTCGCCGTCGTCGGTTGCTGTCCGTCCGGAGGGTAGACGCGCGTACGAACAAGCTCGTCTTCGGGCATGTCCAGCGGATCATTGCACTTCGCAATCCAGGCATAGAGGGCCGCACGCATCTCCGACATCTTTGCGAAGTGCCGGGGATCGGATGCGAGATTGTGGATCTCAAAGGCATCGGCGTGCGTGTCGTAAAACTCCTCAAGCGGTTTGGACCGCGCCGAGAACTGCCATTGGTCCTCCCCCAGCGTGCCTTGCTCGATGGCACGATTGAGTTCCTGCATGATGGCCTGACGATCCCGATACGACAGGGGCTTGATATAGGGCTCATCAGGTCGAAAATTGCGGACATACCGGAATCTCTTATCTCGTATCGCGCGAATCGTTTCGCGGTTTTCACCGTTGCGGTCCCGATGAAAGTAGACATATTTGCGCGCATCGCCCGCCTGCTCGCCCAGGAAAGAAATGCCGTAAACGTGATCCGGCACTTCGACCCCGGCAAGGGAGAGGACGGTCGGCCCAAAATCAACGAAGCTGACGAGGCGGTCGCTCTTAGTGCCGGCGCCTTTCTTGTCCGGGTGGCGCACGATTAGCGGCACGCGCGTGCCGGAGTCGTATACCCATCGTTTGCTTCGCGGTAGACCGTCGCCGTGATCGCTGAAGAAGAAGATGATCGTCTCATCGAGCAGGCCATCCTCTTTGAGCTGCCTAACCAGCTCGCCGACCTGTGCATCCAACACGACAATATTATCGTAATGCTTCGCTACGTCCGCCCGGATGATGGGTGTGTCCGGGTAATACGGGGGCAAAGGAACGTTCTTGGGGTCAACCACCTTCGGGGAACGCCCTTTCCCGAAAACTCCTGATTCGTGTGTCACGGTGTAGTTGAAGACCGCGAAGAACGGCTGGCCCGGCCCACGCTTGCGCCAGTGAGCCTGGCGTGAAGACTCATCCCAAACGGTCACGGGAGCGCGGAACTGATAGTCCTGCTTCACGTTGTTCGAGCAGTAATAACCGGCAAGGCGGAGAGACTCTGTCAGACAGCGAACCTCGACCGGCGGAACGGCCTCATAGAGAGGCCGCGTCGTCGCGAAAGCGCGCGTGGCGGGATCCTTAATCTCTTTCAACGCGCTCGTGCGGGAAAGATTGCGCATTTGCAGGGCATACGTTGACGTGGGATACATCCCTGTGATCAGCGCATGCCGGCTGGGTGCACATACGCCGGTGGTCGCAAAGGCGTTGGTGTAGAGCACGCCCTCGCGAGCAAGGCGATCGATGTTGGGGGTGGGGACGGTCCTGTCACCATAACAACCCAAACGCGGAGACAAATCCTCACACGTGATCCAGAGGATGTTGGGTCGGGACTCTTTCCGTTGGGACGCCGCCGGTGCGGGACGAACGGGCTCCGCTGCCGTCAGGAAACCTGCGGCCGCCATAGCACTGGCCTTCAAGAAGTCACGTCTGAGCATCTTTCCAATCCCGTAACGTGTGAACGCTCATGTCGGAAGTTGATGAGTCGAGATTTCCCATTTACCTTCATAAACGGTACTCCTCTACGCTACGCTATACCATTTTACCTGAACTACCTGCTCCATTTCAATCCCCGCGGCGTTTCACACGGGTCAACATTGAGCCTCAGAGCGTCCTTGCGTGCTTCACCCATTGGGTTCTTCCGTATCAGATGATCGGAATTGACTCCAGTGGTCTCCATAGGCTCTATACTATCAGAATCCTGTTCATTTGTCACGGACTACTTGGGAAATCCGGGTTTACTTTCTCCAAAAAATGGTTCACAAAGTACCTGAAAAGCCAAAAAGCTAATCTTAACCGCTAATTAAAAGCAAATAAAGAGAAAACAGTTGTTTTCAGCCAGGCAAAATGTATAATTGCAATTTGAATTCGCGACAGAATAAAAACTTATAGGGAGACTAAACGATGGTGCTAAAGAAAATTTTCAGTTGGTTAGCGACTGTGGTAATTTGTTCGCTGCTTCTGACAGCGGGCTGTGCCCCTCTCGCCGAAGAAGCTGCAAAACCCGAGGTCGAAGAACAAATGCCAAAAGCCGTAGCACCAGAGGCTGCCACCCTGGCGTTGAAGTTCACCACTCAGGATTCAACAACTTATAAGTTAACGATGGAGGCACAACGGAGCATTGAATGGGAGGGGCCCTTGCCCGACGAGACCACATTCAGAGGAGGTCAGACCGGCAACAGAATCGAGATGACCTTCACCCGGCAGATACAAAGCGTCGACGACAATGGCAATGCCGTTGCAGAGATTACAATCGAAGGGCTAAAGTATCTTTCGATAATTAGAGATAACCCCGTACTGGACTTCGACAGTTCCAGGGAAAAGGACAAAAACAGCCCTGTGGCCAGGTTAATCGGCCAGAGTTATACCATAAAAATCGCCCCCACAGGTAAAGTTACAGAAGTTATTGACATAAGACAGGCACAAGCTGCTGTCAAGGGCAGCTCCTCAGCCAACAAAGCAGCTTTAACACTGCTTTCCCCCGATGTAATTAAGAAACGTCACGGAACCTTGACCCTGCCGGACGCCGACAAAAACCAATTACGCACAGGTGACAATTGGAGCAGCATAAAGACCTTTTCCTTTGGTATGATGGGCTCGAAATCCTACGAAAAAATTTATACGCTAAAAGAAATCAGGGACACGGGCGGTCGCCGGATTATCATCGTCGAGATGAACGCTGTCCCCACCTTAGAAGAGCAATTAGACAAAGAAATAGCAGACGGCTTTTCCAAAATGTTCGATAATATCGAAACATATACCGGCCGGCTAAAGCTGGATTTGACTGCCGGCAAAATCGAAAAATATCTTGAAAAACTGCAGTCAGAATGGATTGCCGTCGCCCCATTGGCTGGACAGGAAGACGACAAAGAACCTGCTGCGTTGAAAATGACTGCCATTCGACTCTACCATCTCGAGAAAATTGATTAAAAACAGTTTATGCTTCATAGTTCGTAAGCTACGAACTATGAACTCATTTGAAAGGAGTGAAATTGAAAGCTACACTAACAATTTTCACAGTCATCGTCCTGAGCGTTCTTGCGGGATGCACTCCCGGGGACAAAAAACCGATAAAGGATGAAAATGCTCTGTTGGCCAAGGGAAAAGAATTGTTAACTGTAGATTTCCAGGAGGCTCAGACCCTGCGATACAAGTTTGTCTCCAGCAGAGATATTGACGTTGATTGGGAGCCGAGAAGAAGCGGACCCAAGCCGGATAAGAGCACGGTCGATAGGTCCTCTGAGTCAATGGAAATAGTCGTTGCTTATACGCCTGTTGAAATAGACCCCTATGGCCTTACGACTATCAAGGCAACCTGTGAATCAGTGAAAGTTAAGCGAAGCAAAGGCCAACGAAAAGATGCCGTAGAGAGTCTCCCCGGCAAAACTTTCACGTTTACTATCGACCCTACCGGCAAAATAGAAGACCATTCGCAGCTCAACGGCTTAATCCGCGAAATCGGCAAAAAAGCGTTCCGCTCGGACACTACGGGAGGCAGAATTAAGGACCCCGATATGATATGCGATTTTATCGCCTCACAGTGGTTCCTGTGGGATGCAGTCTCCAGTATAGAAAAGGCATCTGAAGGCGTTTCTGTGGGCCAAACCTGGAAGTCCAGGCTCCCTATACCTACCCCGATGGTGACGCGAAAAGCAAGAGATGTTACCTATACGCTCGATGAAATCCGCCGGACCGAAAAGGGGCGGCTCGCCGTAATACGCAGCTCTTATTCACCTGCTGAATCGGTCCCCTCCGGCTGGCCAATACCTTATGTCGGTGCATTCAAGATGAAAGGCACGTTCGGTTTCCTCAGAGGATATAAGATTCTGGGTTTAGAAGGTCAGGGCGAAGAGCTGTTCAATATCGACGCCGGCCGAATAGAGCAATACAGTCAGCAGTACCAGACGCAATGGGAGGCCTCTTTACTATTTGCTCTCGAAGGAGCTGCAAATCCACGAATAACTATCAAACAAAAATTGACGATGAAGCTTCTCAAAGATTGACGAATCACGTAAAAAATACGGAAAAATCACGGAGGTAATTGCAGATTGGAACGCAAAAATCTATGGGCACCGTGGCGAATCAAATACATTCAGAGCTTGAGTGAAGGCAGCGATTGCTTTATCTGCCATAATCTTCAAAACCCACAGGATGACGACAAGAATCTCGTGCTGTGGCGAACAGATAAAAGCATCGTAATACTAAACCGCTTCCCCTACAACAACGGCCATTTATTGATAGCACCGGCCCGGCACATTCCCGACCTTGAAAAGGCAAGCGACGAAGAAATACTGGAACTGATGAAACTCGTCAGAGAATCGCAAAAAGCCCTTTCCCTGGCGATAAAACCCCACGGCTTCAATGTTGGTATGAATTTCGGCCGATGCGCGGGCGCCGAATTGCCTGAGCATTTTCACATCCATCTCGTGCCGAGATGGGACGGGGACACAAATTTTATGAGCGTATGCTCTAATACCGATGTTATCAGTCAAAGTTTGACCGAGCTTCTTGAGCAATTAAAACAGATAAGCAAAAAACATAATTTCCCCCGTTTATAATGTCCAACACCCTTGCAGCTTACTATATTAATTCTACTTTTTCTTTCTGTCAGCTTCCTTGATAGATATAGACTTTCCGGTTTTTGTGTCTCTACCAACCTTAGAACCGGCACTACTTTTTTTATCCCTCATATATAAACTTGCATGAAGCTGTGTAGGAGTTCGGTACCTCATCGCTATTGTTCCCCTTATGAGCTGTACTTCTTTGACTGCCTGAAGGATTCTCTCCCATATCGAATCCCTTCAACAATAATCCCTAACAATAATTTTATCAAACGGTCAAGCTCAGTTCCACTCTTATAATCTGCCTGAGCGATAAAATCCACTCTCTCAGCTTTTAGTAACTCCTTGCAGGTTTTCTTGCCTGGTGAGTTATGAGATTTATAAACGGCAATAGCATACCCCCCATTTTTTCTAATTACCGTCATACATGGAACATCTGTCAGCCCATCGCCAATATACAGGATATTCTGAAAAGGTATGGGCCTTAGATACATAGGCATATGAAGATTAATGTTTTCATTCAAGTTTTCTTTGCCTTTATTAATTCTGAAAATGAACTGAGTTTTTAGTGTGTCATTCACTACTACATTTGGGAAAGTGGCTGCTCCATACTCGTTGTAATAATATTCTGAAGCAAATACTTTATAAAAATACTTGGCTATGCTTGTTCCTGAGATTATCTCCTTTAAGCCCGCTGAGATTACGTAATGCCTGACTTCTATACCGCGACCAAATTGCTTTTTAATATAGTCATTTATTCTTTTGAAATAAGTTTGAACACCCGGGAAATAATTGATCTTTTTAGCCAATTCTCTCAGCTTCTGAGCAGTGACTGGAAAATCTCTGGATTTAGATTCTTTAAGCATCAAACGCATATAGGCTACGATTGCTTCGCCATTTGTCCGCGCAGACTCTTGATTTACTTGCTTCCAGAACTTCTTTCCGTCCTTGATGCCGATTTCCGGCAAAACGGTATATTCCTGCATTGGCTGGGGGGTCAGCGTTCCGTCAAAATCATAAACGATTGCGATAATGTTATGCTTAAATTCTTTGCTCACACTGACTACCAATAGCGTCATCGGGGAATGTAATAGTTCTGAAAAACCAATAGTATCCACTTTGGGGCTGGCTTGTCAAATGCCATTTTTCAAAAAGCTGCTTCTTTTCGACGAAATCCAGCCGGAATTACCTGATAACGTTTGAATGAGTGAATGTTAGTTTCCCCCAAAATATGTATGGTTTCCCAGATTTCGTCATAAGGAGCCTCTCAATTCTTCATCAATAAAGGTTCCCTTTACAACCTCGCTATCTTGAAACCACTTAAAAATCTCATCAGACAAATTATACTCCTTGCCCTTGATTATAATCCAATCACCGTCAGGAAGGAGCAACAAAAACTCAATACGCCAAACACTCAAATCGGAATTGACATAAAACCTGATTTTACACCATCCGTACGTTGGTTCAATTTGGAAATAAGACTCCCCTGTCTTATTCATAAGTGAATCCCGGTCGAAATAATCATATTCAATATCGTGAGGATTTGGTTCACTTGTTGCCAGGACCTCTTGTTCAAACTCAATGATATTTTTGAGTTCATCTGCCACACGTTTTCTGAGACCTTGGTCTTGTTTGTTTGTCATTTTCCTGACCCTTCAAAAGAGGTTAAGAATAATAGGGACAGTGCGTCTGTTAAAAAAGCCGATGTTTTTCCTCTGCCTCGCTTTTTGGTCATGCGATTTTTCTCCTCATAAAGTCTCTCCCGAAATGAGGTAAATTGGGGTCATTTGCGAATGGCAGGACCTTAAGCGAATTAGGCCGACAACATCCCCGCCTTGATAACGAAAAGCGTATGAAGAAAATGACACGCTCTCTTATCGTTAAATGAAACCACAACTGTGTTTACAGATATTTCGTCAATCGGAGCATGAAACCTCCAATAATTACGAAAAAGACCGATATACGGCTTAACGCACCGCCATTCGGGTCATTTGCCTATTTTTGTTGACTTATTCAGTTCTTCTACTTTTGTTTCTTTGCAGCTTCGGCCTCTCTTTCCTTCTTCGCACGTCCTACTGGTCATAAACCAAGCGTAAATCCCCTAATTATTCCAAGAGACTTCAATATCCTGGCTCACTACCCAGCAATTATTCTTCTGGAGGGTACTCTATAACGACTTTTTCCCTTGGCAAGTCTTTTCTGAGGGCCTTAATGTCTATGCGCTTGAATAGCCAGCCAAAATCTGCTGGCTTCAGCGTGCCTTGGTATCGGTAGACGGTTAGTTTTTCGGTAGTTTTTGCATGTTCAAGGATATCGTCTATCTTTTCACCTGTTTCTTCGCACATTACTGCGAGTAGTGTGAAGGGTATGTTTCCATCTTCGTCGGGGTCAAGGCGAAACAACTCGAATCCGACCGGCCAGTAGCCCTGTTCTGGCATACGTGACTTTTTGGCTAGTTCGAAGAGTGGCGGGCCCTCGTGGCCATCGAATGCGGCACCACCAATGATATCATTGTATTGTGTTGATACGTTGAAGAGATCGCCCATAATGTACCTCGCTTTCTTTCAGTTCTTCTACTTTTTTTTATTTGCAGCTTCGGCCTGCTTTTTCTTCTTCGCACGTCCTGCTCTGAAGCATAAATCCAAGATGTCTCGCTTCGCCACTCACCTACACCGAATCTACACTATTGAAGCGGGATTTTCAACAAAAAATCCATATAGTTTTGAGATTGCACTGCTCTGCGAAGTACTTGCTACGCAGCACGAGCCACGGCCCGATGAATCGGGCCTCGCAATGACAACATAATGAATTCCGTGTAATCCGCGAAATCCGTGGTTAAATATTATTGAATTCTCTGATTTCTCTGTGCCCTCTGTGGCAAAAACAGTCCGTGAAATCCGCGTAATCCGCGGTTAAAAATCAATCAAAAGTGCAGTACCCTAAAAGCAAAAATCGGGAAATTGAAAAAAATTTTTACTCCTTTTCTGACATCGAGTTACGAGAATCGGGAATCGAGAATCGAGGACTTTTTTCGACTCAAACGCGCAGGTTGAGCCCTCTATGGAGGGACAGTTTTTAGTTTTGAGTTCTTAGTTTTGAGTTGTGCCGAAATTTAGTTTGGAATTTCGAATTTCTCTAATTTGAATTTGTTTCAGATTTCGTGCTTAGGATTTCGTGCTTACGGCGGATTTCCACTTCCGAGGAGGTAGCTTCCATCGAACTGGTCTCACGCACTAAAATATTAGCTTGGCTTGCGAAGACAGCCGTTTGGCCTGTGCTTTTGTACAGGCGTCTGCGGTACGGCTACGCCTTTAGGCGGATTCGCTTGGCCCAGCCTAAGTACGCAATAGTTGACCCTGCCGATTACGAGCGGCTGCGAGGATACGAATGGCTTGCAAAGAAAGGCAAAAACAGCTTTTACGCGCGAAGACGTGTTGCAAAGGGCAAAGCAGGAAAAGAGACGCTTGTTTACATGCACCAGGAGGTCATCAAAGTCCCTGACGGGATGGTGGTGGACCATATCAACCACGATGGGATGGACAATAGAAGTGATAACCTCAGAGCCGCGAGCTATTCCCAGAATTTGTGCCACAGAAAAAAACGCTCCGGAGCAATGTATTCGAAATATAAAGGAGTTCACTGGCACAAGAACCACAGGAAATGGCTTGCCCGGATAACGTTCGAAAAAAAGACAATACATCTCGGCTACTTCCGGAACGAAATCGAGGCGGCCAGGGCCTATGACCGGGCGGCGATGAAGTATCATGGGGAATTTGCCTCACTGAATTTTGAATCTGAAATCTGAAATCTGAAATCTGAAATCCATTAATAGTCTTTGACTTAACCGGCGCGGTCAGTTAATCTTCGGCGACTATGAAAAGAATGCTCACATCTTGTTTTGGTCTTGGCCGGCTGCCGCTTGCTCCGGGGACGTGGGGCTCGCTTCCGCCGGCGGCTATGTTTGCCCTGATGTGGCACTTCGAGGCGCCGGCTGTCCTGATATCAATCGTAATGGCAGTCCTGGCTTTGGCTGGTTCTGTTATTTGCGTTAAACTTGCCCCCGCTGCAATCGCGGCGACCGGCAGAGCCGACCCACGGGAAGTTGTTGCCGACGAACTTGCAGGCCAGGCAGTTACATTTTTAGCCATTCCTTTTTTAACCACAGCCGCAATATCTGCCAAGCAAATTTGCATCACCACTGTCCTCGGCTTTTTGCTCTTTAGATTATTTGACATCGTCAAGCCCTGGCCAATTCGTAAAGTCGAGAAGCTGCCCAAAGGCTGGGGGGTTCTTGCCGACGATTTATTAGCGGGTATCTATGCAGCGATAGTTTTGCTGCTTTGCTTCCGGTTGTGGATTGCTAAGTCCGGCGCTTAGATTAGGGAACAATAATGGCGGCAGAATATTGCGTTGAAGTTTGCAGGAGATTAGAGGAGAAGTTTCACGGTGCCGAGCTGCATCGGCCGATGCGAGTGCAGCGCTACGATGCAGGCACTAAATTAGTTTATGATGTGAAGGGGGTGGAGCAAGCGAATACGGCGCGGGTACACCTTGTTGTTGAGGAGTTTGTGGGGGGAGGGTTCGCCGGGCAGGTCTACCGGGTTAAGGTGTTGAAGATTGAGGCTGAGGATGGACCGATAGACTCTCTGCAGCCAGGCCGAGTTTACGCAATGAAGATTCTTGTTCCGCCGTCGGGGCTTCATAGCTTGTTCCGCAACCTGCTTTATTATGTTGGTTTCCAGGGCCCGTTTCAGCTTCAGGTCAATCCTGCTGCGGTCAGGGCTGGAGCACTCTGGCAAAAATTCATTCGGCGGGGGGTGAAAATTCGGTTCGGCGACGAAAGGACGATTGTAGATATCCACGCCACATTTGTGGACAACAAGCTCGGCAGTTGCGGTGAGTTAGCTGAATGGGTTGATGGACGTACGTGGCGGCTGGAGGTCGATGACCGGTTGGATTCTTTGAAGCGCTGGCGTCGTGGCAAGGTCGTTGACGCCCAGCAGCTCGGCTCGCCGGAGTATCGAGCCAAGAAGCAGTTTATGGCTGATTTCGTGAAATTGCTGCACGATATGGGGGGGTATGAATTGGCCAGGCAGTATGAGTGGTGGACATGCAAGAGTCAGCCGAACTGTCTAAAACGCAGAGATACTGAAGACAATCCATCTGGTGGGTTGGCAGCGGTTGACTTCAGGGCAGGATTGGCGCTTTTGCCGTTTCTACCGATGAGTCCGGCCGATTTCAAGCTGATAGCCAAAGGGCTTATGCGCGGCTCTCTGGTTCAGTTTGACCGAGGCAGTACAGATAAGCTGGAGCGATTTGCTGAGGCAAACAGCGATAAGTTTAGCGATATGCAACAAATGTTAGAGGAGCTGAAAGCGGCTGAGTGTCTGTATCGGGATTCGATTCCGGATATTACTCATAATCATATTAGGCTGCTTTACAGCCCGCGCCTGTGGTCAACGATGCTCGATAGTGCGGTGACCGGCTGGAAGGTGCGAAATCTTGTGGATGAGCGGCACGAGCGGAAGCTGCGGAGCAGCAGGGTATTGACGTTTCTGTTTCTTGTGATTGGCCTGATACCGTTTTTGGGCCGATTAGTTCGGCGGATTTGGGCCCGGCCGGACTGGCGCAGGCACTATCGGGCAATGCTGACAAGCTGGGATTATCTCCGAAGAGCGGTTCAGGCCAGGATTGCTGAGAAAGTCATTGTATGGCACAGGGCAGGACGGGTCGATGGTGAGCGTGCGCAGAGGGTAACGGGTTCTTTTTGGCGATTCTTAGGCCATTTTCCCTTGTCGATTCTGTTTGTCTGGTTACACAGGTTTTTGACCGATTGGGATTATGCAAAAGAGCGGTTGGTTTATATATTTGTCCGGCCGGTCAGGCTGTACTTTAACGCACATCTGCGGGAGCAATGGCTTCGTGAGATGGTGACAGAGGGCAAGAAAAAACACATACTTAGCAACGAAGATGCTGAGGTTATCCTTTCACAGGTTAATGAGCCGTTTATACAGAAGTATCTAAAGAGCTTAGCGGTACATATTTGTACATTGCCGGTAACACAGATTGTCTCGGTGACGGTGGCATGGATTTACGCGAAGATGCATCCGGAGCTTTCTCCAGCGGAGACAGCTTGGTGGGTGGCGGGAATTCTCATATTTTTCCAAGTGTTTCCGATTTCGCCTGGTTCGCTGGTCCGGGGGTTCTATGTGCTATATCGGGTTATCCGGGAGCGGAATTTCAAGGACTACAATATCGCGGTGTTCTTAGGGTTTTTCAAATATATAGGTTATCTGGCGTTTCCGATTCAGATGACGTATCGCTATCCAGCGCTCGCGAGGTTTATGGCCGCTCACTGGTCGACGGAAGCGGTGCATATTGTTCCGGTGTTCGGTGAACGTGGTGCATTGTTAGAGCATTGGGTATTTTGTCTGTTTTACAATTGGCCATTGACAATACGCCGTCGAATGCGCAAGCGGGCCGAAATGCGGGCATCAATAAAGCCACGATATTGGCATGTTGGTTTATGGACTGCTATCGCAGCATTAAGTTTGGGTTCTGTCGATTACAATTACCTTAACAATGTTGGAAATCTCCCGGGTTTCAAAGATATTTGGTGGCTTGTGGTGCTCGTACCACTGGTTTGTGGTGCAGTGGTAACTCTGGGCTGCGGCGGGGCGAGGTTGTGGAAACGGATTGCAGCGGCTACTATCTGCGGTATTGCACTTGGAGTGCTTTATACCGCCGTCTCTGCTATGCTGGTTAAGAGATTGGCCGCCGGTGATATCGCAGCGGTTTGCGTCTGGCGGGTATTCGTGTTCGCTGTTCTTTCAACTGTCGGGGCAATAACTACGGAGCTAAAGCTGCCTGAGCCGAGCCAAAAAATTTAAGTTTTTAGCAATTTCACACATTATCCCGACCCAATTGGAACAGGTTTCAAGTGATTAGCCCGGATTTTTCAAGGCCACAGAGAACGCAGAGAGCTCAGAGAAATTTAGCCACGAAAAGGCGCAAAAAGCACAAACATTTTTTAGACCACGAAGAACACGAAGAAAGACTAAAAAACAAGTTCATTGTTCGTAGTTCGTAGTTCATAGAAAATTAGCCACAGAGCACTCAGAGGTCACAGAGAGAAAAAAGTTTATCAGGTAAACAGGGTATCAGGATGTGAATATCAGGATATCAGAGTATCAGGTTGCTGTCCTAGGGACTCCTTACAGAGGACATCAGGGAAACGG
>JAUVYQ010000266.1 GCA_030603035.1 Phycisphaerae bacterium
TAAATCCCAAATCTTTGCTGGTCCATTTATCTACGCGGAGTACATATACTAACGGAATAACGAAAATAAATGGGGAGAGCGCCAAACTTCCGAGGAATTCCACCCGTGGGGTTTTATTGATGATTGCTTCCGCCGGAATTAGGTAGAGCAATACAGTTACAGCGATCGATACAAGAGCGCTAAAGCCAATCGCTTCCCAGACTTCTTTTTTAGGATTTTCACTCCGCGGCAACGGTTCGGGATATTTTCCAATCACAAAGTGCAAGATTGTCACAACGGCAAGTAAAAGTAAAAGTTCAAACATTTTAAATCTCCTTTTCTATTTAAGATTGATAGCTTAAGAAAATGGAATGTGTTCCTATTTATAAAAGCTGCGCAGCTACGGCCTCCACGTCGGTGAGCACGCGAAGCACGTTGCCGCCCAGTATCTTGCGAACGTCCTGGTCCGAGTATCCGCGGCGCAGCAGCTCTACGGTAAGGTTAGGATAATCACCGACATCCTTCAACCCCTCCGGAAGGAAGGGAGTGTTGTCAAAATCTGAGCCGAGGCCGACGTGGTCAATCCCGGCCACCTGGACGATGTGGTCAATGTGGTCTATGAGGAGAGACAGCGGTGTCTCCGGTTGCCTGGGATGCGTAAACCAGTGCCAGCCCATGAGCTTCCATCTCGCCATTTTCTCCGGGTCCAAATAAATGGTCATAAAGTTGACCATGACAACGCCGTCGTTACCGGCCACCGCGCGGAGCATATCGTCATCCATATTACGTACATGGTCAGCAAGCGCACGTGCGTTGGAGTGGGAAGCGATGATTGGAGCCTTGCTGACTTTTACCACATCCCAGAAAGTGTCGTCAGAGACGTGGGAGACATCCACAATTATTCCAAGGCGGTTCATCTCCTGCACAACTTTGCGACCGAACTCGGACAATCCGCCGTGCCGGCTCTCGTCTTCGGAAGAATCGGCCCAATTGTGGCTGCCAGTATGGGTAAGCGTCATGTAGAGCACTCCCAATTCGTGAAAACGAGCTAGGGTTTCCAAGTCGTCTTCAATCGCGTGTCCCCCCTCAAGTCCTATCAGCACCGCCAGCTTACCTTCGGAGATGATACGCTCTACGTCTTGACTGGTATAGGCGATTTCTATATCATTCGGATAACGTCGTTCCTGTTCCTGGAGCACCTCGATCATGTCGAGTGCACGCTGTCGTGACTGCCCCGGAACCTCGGACTGGTAGAGACTGAAATCCACATAGACTACGAAAAATTGGGCATCCAGGCCACCCTCCTGAATACGGGCGAGATCCATATCCGCATGAACGTTCTCGCCGTAAGGGCGGTTAGGGAGCCAGGGGAAGCCGTAGTAAAAGAAGAGACTGCGATCATCCGGCTCGTCTCCATCCATTCCCAAATCATACCCATCGTTGAAAATGTATGTCAGGACATCGTCGTGCCCGTCGACCACAATAGCGTCGTGATGGAGTTCCAGGGCACGAGCGCGCAGCGCCTCTTCTTCTGGGGTGAGGACGGGCGGGCGCTCTTGGAGCAGAAGCCCGAGGATGATCCGGCCCCCAATCAAGACCACTACCAGTAATATGAGAAGTAATATAACTTTCATTGTGCGTTTCAGTAAAGACTTCATGGTAAATTTCTCCTTTCGTGAATATTGAACTTTCGCTATCAGTCAGTACAGTCAATCTTGAGCTAACCCACTGAGATTTCGCTTTTTCGTATCGTTATGGTGAACCTACTTTCCCTTGTTACCGACTGGCGGACCGAATCATCCTCCTCTGAAAAAGGAACAGAGAACCGTCCCCTGTTCTTTTTTGTAATTTCCTAAAAACAATTTTCTTTTCTAAAGCTAAATGTTATTTCTCGGCCAGCCTGTGCAGACCTGACCCCTCTTGTTGCCTCAATTAGCGCTAGAAAAAGATTCTCGCAATAATTGAGGCCAGACGACCATCAATTAAAAAATGTCCAATCATGGAAGGCCATAATCTTCTGGTTTTCATATAGATTATTCCAAAAATCCAACCAAAGATGATTTGTTGTGCAAGCATGAAAAGTCCTGGAACGAGGTCTAGTCCTGTAACGAAGAAATTGACAAAAAAGTGGGCTAATCCAAACAAGATTCCTGAATAGAACCAAGCTTTATTCTGCCCTATTGCTCGCTCTAGTTTACCTTGAATTATGCCA
>JAUVYQ010000092.1 GCA_030603035.1 Phycisphaerae bacterium
TGCCTCCCGCATCACGTCAGCCCACCAGGTGAAACGACCAACGTAGCTGGACCAGTAGCTCACCCCTTCGTGCCAGCCGCCGTCGTCGTCGCTCCAGACCGGATATACATTGAAAAACACATTGGCCGTGAACCACACCCAGTCCTCAGCACTCTCGACCTCACCCAGAAAGGCGATGCCAACCTCGCCCAGAAAATGCCACGCCCGGTTCGCGTGACTCCCGTAAGGCCGCCACAGGTGACGCGGGTAAAGATGCTGGTACATCTCGTCACCTCGCACTTTCATTACCTGCTGACAGATTTTCTTCTCCTGCTCGCTAAGCAGGTCGTTGACGAACGTGTACGTGCGGGCGAAGTAATAAGCGTAGGGCATACCCGCTTCGTCGTTGTAGCGATAGCCGGTACTGCCTTTGGGGTCCCACCTGGCGCAGTCTAACAAGATTCTTTTGGCTTCGAGGCCGTATTTCTCCTTACCGCCGAGCAGCCGCGTAAACGCCAGAGTCGCCGCACCGTTAAGCGCCCTAATCGTATATGTCCGGTTACCCCACCAAACCTTCCGCCAGGCCTCACTGCCGCGTACCATATCTTTCGGATACTTCGAAGGCTCCTTAGTCGAAGGCGGCCTGGCCAGAAGTCTCTCGCATTCTCTCACCAGTCTATCGTACTTGCCCTTCATTTCTCCCTTTGCCAGTCCTCGCAGCCGCTGCAGGTTCTCGGGACGAACGAACAACCGCGGATGGGTCTTTGGTATCCGCGAAAGCAGTTCGTCACGAGCCGGCAGCGGCATAGCCACGGCGTCACGCGAAATGATGAACGTTCGCAGCTGGCTCCACTTAGTATACCGGCCTTTCTCATCCTTTCCACGATAGCGCCACGTGTGAACTCCCGGCTTGAAAACACGGGGCGGACAGTGCACATTAAATTTCAGATTTTTGGCGCGGTATTCGACCTTTTTGAATGTCGTATCTCTGGCGCACTCGATTTCCCACCTCAATCCCTTTTGAGGCCGCCAGCTAAAACTCGGTGGATTGACCGCAGACACCGCACCCTCAGCGGGCCGATACCCCCATTCACCGGGGATAACAGGTTGTTCGTCCAACCTGAGCTTTTGTCCTGCCGCCGCCCCCGGCACGAGCAACAGCAACACAAATACATTCGCCGCTGCAAGCACTTTAAGCGGCACGTTCTCCATACTAAACTTCTTTTTGGTCATCATTATTCCTCCAAAAGTGAGTTAATCAATTCTTTGATATTTGCTATTTCTTTACGAGTACAATATTTTCTTATGCCTTCGATTATTTTCACCGCGCATCCCGGCTCAATAAAATTCGCCGTACCTACTCCTGCTGCCGATGCCCCCGCAATAATAAATTCGATAGCGTCCGAAGCGGTCCTGATTCCCCCCATCCCCAGAATCGGGACTCCAGAACCTTTCGCAACCTCATTGTAAACCTTGTTAACCAGATAAACTGCGATTGGCTTTATTGCCGGCCCGGACAATCCACCCGTCCTGTTGGCCAGAACAGCCCTGCGAGTTTCAACATCGACAACCATCGCTGTAAAGGTATTCACCAGACTGAGTGCATCCGCACCGGCCTCAACCGCTGCTTGAGCAATCACGCTAATATCCGTAACAGCAGGCGCCAGCTTGACCATCAAAATCTTTTCGCCGCTGACCTTTTTCACTGCCGAAGTAATCTCCTTCACCTGCTCCGGCTCAGTGCCGAAACTAATCCCGCCACGCTCAACATTGGGACAGCTAATATTCAACTCGAATCCTGCTATCGCTTTTTCATCAGCCAGCCGTTGCGCCACAGCCACATATTCCTCAATAGTCTCGCCGGCTATATTAACAAACACGGCGCAGGACAGCTTCTCAAGAGCAGGCAGTTTCTCCTCGATGAATTTGTCCAATCCGACATTCGCCCACCCGATTGCGTTAAGCATCCCGGAATCGGTCTCAACAATCCTCGGCGTCGCATTGCCCTTTCTTGGCTTGGCCGTGATACTTTTTGTAATAAACCCGCCAAGGCAATTTACATCCATAAAGTCAGCTAACTCGTCAGCATACCCGGATGTCCCCGACGCGGTAAAAACCGGATTGCTAAGCCGAATCCCCGCAAAGTCAACCGAAATGTCAACGCTTTCCTTCATAAACTAAAACCTATGAACTACGAACTAAAAACCACTTCTCTGCTATTAAAGACCGGCCCATCCTCACAGCACAATTTATAAATAGTCTCGTTTGACTCAGCCACTCTACATTCCACCGCACAGCTCTGGCACACTCCAATCCCGCAGGCCATCCGCCGCTCCATACTGACCTGACAGTCGATTTTCTTTCGCTTGGCGATTTCAGCCACCCGCGCCAGCATCGGCTCAGGCCCACAGCCGTAAATAATCATATCCTTACCGGCTGAGTCAGACTGGCCAAGCCATTCCGAAAGGCAATCGGTAACAAGTCCGTGATAACCGGCCGAGCCGTCATCCGTTGCCACCAGCGATTCTATGCCATACTTGGCAAACTCCGCTAAGGAAAACCCTAACTGTTGTGAAATCTCATCCAATCGCGCCTCAAAAGGCAGTTCTTTCACCGTCTTCGCACCGGCAAACGCAATCACCCCAATATCAGGATAATCGGCAGTAAAAACCTTCGCCAGATGCTCTAATGGCGGAGCACCCATCCCTCCGGCAACCAGAAGGGCTGTTTTCTTGCCCTCCGGCACCCAAAAGCCATTCCCCAAAGGCCCGATTATGCTGACCGAATCGCCCGCCGACAGCGTTGTCATTCGCAAAGTTGCAGGCCCGACAACACAATAAAGAATGTCACCGAAAGTTTTATTTTCTTTGACAGTAACATCACAAAAACTAAAAGGCCTGCGAAGCAGTATCTTCCGCCCGGCCGCATCGACCAAATCTTCCGGTATAGCTTCCGCCGGCGGTAGGGCGGTACCGGAAACATCCAATTCGGCAAACTGTCCCGGCTTAAAATTAGCAAAAGACTCTGCACCAGCCCCTGAAAATTCCAGTCCAAGCCGATAGAACCACTGCCCAAGCTGCTTATTCGAACAGATAGCCGCACTGAAAACTCCCTTATTTGCCGCTGAGCATTTTTCTGACATAAATACCTGCTATAATAATAGCCTTACCAGTAAAGATTCTGCACACATCGTTGTCACTATTAAAGCGAACCTTCATAAACCCTGATACCATCCACAACTTTGCAGATGTGAACGGCATATTTATCGGCAAATTCAGGGTGACTACGCGGATACGCCGTATCAACTGCTCGCTGAACCGCTTCGATACTTTTAGCCCGAACTAAAGCACCCGATGCTCCCTTGTCACCACCGCCTAACATCCGTTCTCCTAAAACACCCGGCACCGTCCGAACAATATCACACATTGTCTCCAGTTCCGCACCCGATATCTTATAAGCATCCCGCAGTCCTGTGCCGTCTTCCCGGAATATCTGACCCACGGTTTCAATGTCGCCGGCCTTCCAGGCTTCGAGCATTTTATAGAACCGGTTTTGGGCTCCAAAAATATACTTTAGCCGGTCGCACAAATCAGCGTAACTCTCACCGAATTCGGCCATAATCTTCGCATACATTGCCTCGTCTTTGATATCCGAAAGGCACGATATATCGTAATTGGCTTTCTGTAATATCGAAACTAACTTCTCGCATTCTGCCCTGCGTATTTTATACGTTGATTTCTCAAGACCAGGCCTGACTGTGCCTGTATCAAGCACCACTATACGAAAATCGGTGGCACCGGCACCAAGTTAGACGTAATCCACAGACCTCTTTGCTGGATTATAATAGGTCCCCATACTTTCTCGCCCGAACAATATCATTATCTGGTCCAGCTTCCCACAGGGCGATCCAATATAGTCATTCTCTACTGCTTGGGCCAGGTCCACAATCTGCATCTTATCTTCAATCTCGATTTCGTTAGCTTCAAGTAGTGACAAAATCAAATTCAAAGTCAAAGACGCCGACCGGCTCATCCCACCGCCGGGGATATTCCCAAAGATAACACCATTAATTCCTTGCGAAAGCGTGTAACCCTCTCTCCTTAAAATATATTCAACTCCATACGGAAAGCGTCCCCACGTCTCAGCTATAGCCGCCGACTTGGGTTTGGGAACATCTCCTAACTTGAATTCAATGACCCCATCGTCCGGAAAATTTCCGCTAAACAGTCTGACGCGATTTGTCCCGTTCGGCTTATAGGCCATCCAGATAAACCTGTCTGTCCCCACGCCGAATAGCTCGGTGCCGTTATAATCACCGTGCTCAACACCAAGACAGAAACGAGATGACGTCCTTCTTATCTTCCCGCCCTTGATATCAATATCATTATCCTTCGAAAACTTCAGAATTTTATCAATGGCTGCCTGACCCTGCGACGTTAGTTCCATTTTCTAAAAATCCTTCATCAACCTAAAACACCTCGAAACGTTATCAGCTCTTCTGCTCCATTACCATTCATTACCAGAAGATTATGTAAAGCGCTACTGTCAGAAGCGTCACAAACAAGCCGAAGTACACGGAACCCTTAGACCAGTTCAGCTCAATCTTCGTCTGCTCCGGCAGTACGATTCGTTCCCTCATCGGCCTTATCAATGTTACTAATAGCAGGACGGCCGCAATAGCGCCTACTGTGATTCCCATACGGTTCAGAAATGCCATATCACCCCAGCCGAAGAATAAAATCCCGTAGATAATCGGGCTAAGAACTAACCCTAATACTCCACAATACCGCGGCGTCCATTTCACAAACAATCCGAACAGGAAGATAGTCAGCACGCCGGGCGATACGAATCCCTGGAACTCTTGAATGAAAGCGAAAGCGCCCTTGAATCTTGGGTTTGCCAACACCGGTGCGATCAAGCACCCGATGATTACACCTATCGGTACGCAACAGCGGCCTACCCATACCAGCGCGCTCTGCGCTGCTTTCTTATTGAACCATTCCCTGTAAATATCCATCGTGAATATCGTCGAAGCCGCGTTCAACATCGATGCCAGGGAGCTAATCACCGCTCCCATCAACGCGGCCAATACAAATCCCCGCAACCCTCTCGGAGTCAGATACCGAATCAACAGCGGAAATGCTCCGTCGTAGTCATAGCCCACCAGCTCTTGCCGGATGTCAACTTGGGGGTGACTTTCATCCACTCCCTCGAGGAGTTCTCCGTTGATTGCGCTGAGGTTCTCGCCCTCCGGAACGGCCTTGCCTAATACTGCTGCGTTGAATGACAGCATCTCTTCAGCAAGTTGCGGTTGCAACTGCGCAAAGTCGCTGTCGAATGGAATAACCATCGCCGCTTCTGCCGGTGACGTCTTGGCCCGCTCAAATGCCTCTAACACAGGCTTATTCAGCGACTCTAAGTTCATTGCGTTCTCCTGCATCTTCGCCCCGTATAATGTGAACGCAATAATCCCTGGAATGCACACAATAAAAGGAATTATCAGCTTCAGGAAAGCTGCAAACACTACACCTCTTTGCCCTTCACGTAAAGAGTGGGCTCCAAGCGTTCTCTGCATAATATACTGGTTCAGGCCCCAGTAATAAAAGTTCGGAATCCAGATACCTAATAGCAGTGCCGTCCACGGCAGAAAGGTGCTGGTCCGCGGCAGCGCCATGTGCATACTACTTTCTTTGAGTGCAGAGAACTTCTCACCGAACGTTGCTCCGTCCCCCACACCTAATGATGTATTCACTGCTGCAACATCTATCCCTTCGAACCTGCCCGGATTGTCCAATGCCATAAACGTCAGCACCATTATCACCGCACCCCCGATTATCAGGGCCGACCCCTGAATCAGGTCCGCCCAGGCGCAGGCCTTCAGGCCTCCAGCCGCAACATATACACCCGCGAGGATACCAACAAACCAGGAGAGCGTTGTGATGTTGATAGGTATGCCCATCAACTCTTCTCTAAACAACGGACTCAACGCCTTGGCCCCAAGATAGATTACCGTAGGGATTGTTACTCCCAAATAGATAATCACCATCAATAGCGACATCACTAATCGCGACGTGTGATTGAAACGGTACTCAAGGTATTCAGGTATCGTGAAAATCCCGCTCTTGAGAAACTTCGGCAAAAAGAAAAACGCCACCACTACCAGGGTTATCGCAGCGACCCATTCGTAGCTCGCTACCGCCAAACCAATCGAGCCCTTTGCCGCCTGGCCCGACATTCCAACAAACTGCTCGGCCGAGATGTTCGCTGCGATTAGCGAGAACCCAATCAACCACCATTTCAGGCCCCGGCCCGCCAGAAAATAATCCTCGCTGGTTTTTTCTTTGCGGCTCTTGAGCAGGCCTACGGTAATTACACAGATGAAGAATACCGCTAATACCCCAATGTCTAAGCCACTTAGCTCCATAATAAATACCTTTCTTTTTGCTTAGCTTTTCCAGTAACTCGTTATTTTACCTAATCTTGTCAAATTGGCTGCCATTATATCTTCTCTCTCACCAACCGCAAGAAGATAGAAACTCTGAGACAGGCGCCTGCCTCAGCGCCGGTGTCAATCAGATATGCAGGTTGGCTGGAAAAAAGTGAGAAAAATCGTTAAAAAGCGCGCAAAAATGAGTAAAAAGTGCGCAAAAATGCGCTTTTTTGCGCACTTTTTTGCACCAGTTTTTCCGTCACGAAGACACGAAGGCACGAAGAAAATCAGACGCAGATTTCGCAGATTACGCAGAGAAATATAGCCACGAATTTGCATGAAGAAATTTTACCGCGGAGAACGCTCCCCGCTTCCGCGGGGACAGGCGGCAGGGGCCTATTGGGTTCGAGACAGGCAGGATTTATGAAGGCCGAGTGGCGAAACTACCCGGCCTTTGCCTTTGCGCAAAGTTTCCATTTGACACGGACAAGTACGGGATTTACACTGCTTTTATGGAGAAGCAGGAAATTAAAAAGAGATTATTAGAGGCCGTTAAAAGCGATTCGCATCTGGATGATATCAAATCTGTGGCTGTTTTCGGCTCGTATGTAAATGGTCAAGCCAAAGAAGACAGTGATGTAGATGTTTTGGTTCAGTTTACCGAAGACGCTCATATTGGTTTCTTTGAGTACGTTCAGATCCAAAGAAATTTATCGCAGGCTTTAGGGTTAAAAGTCGACCTCGTTACTCGGGAGGCTCTCAGTAAATATATTAAAGATCAAGTGCTACAAGAAGCGGAAGTTGTTTATGAAAGATAATAAACTTTACCTTAGACATATTCGAGATGCTATCGAGAAAATCGAAAAATATATCTCTGATGTAAACTATGAGCAATTTGTCTCGAACGATATGATGGCTGATGCAGTTCTAAGGGAATTGGCGGTAATTGGAGAAGCTACAAACAATTTAAGCGATGATTTTCGTCAAAGTCACCCTGCGGTACCTTTCAGAGACATAATCGATATGCGAAATATACTTATCCATAATTATACCGATATGGATATTAAGGTAGTCTGGGACACCTGTAAAGAGAATTTGCCGGAATTAAAAAGATTTGTTGCTGAAATTCTTGGTTAGTTTTGCTCTTAGAGCGGGTATTGCCAGGATTTATAAAGGCCGGCTCTGAAAATGGGCCGGCCTTTGCCTTTGCGCGGGTTGACTACGCATGAGATTCTTCTGCTGCGTCTCAGAATGACCGCGAGGAATATCCAATATCTGTCCTTGGGACTCCTTACGGAGGGCTTGGCCATCTCACTTGGGAGAACAAGGAATAACGAATGATGAAGTTGAGATTGCAATACCCGCTTTCGTGGGCACAGGCACTGTGTGCTTCGCACGCTCCTCGCAATGATTGGTTTTTTAGGTCCCTCGGCATTGCTCGGGGCCTGCGTTTCGCTCCGGCCTGCACATTTGATTGAAGTTGCAGCAGCACATAAGAGAGGTTTTAGCCCGTGCAGTAATCTGTTTATGCGCGGTTATTTACAAGAACAAAATCCCCTTGAATAATCTCCACGGTCTTCGTATGATTGATACTCGATGTGCGTCATCCGGCGCCGTACCGACGGACTCGATACTCGATGTGCGTCATCCGGCGCCGTACCGACGGGCTCGATACTCGATTTAACCTACTCGCCAACTATGAATAGCGAGGATCGAATTACGACAGATGAGAAGGGGAAATTGGAAATCGAAAATCAAAAATCACATAAGCCCCGTCTTATAGCTTTTGAAGTTACCCGCCGATGTCGGTTTAACTGCCGACACTGCCGGGCGAATGCCGGTATCGGCGGTAATGAAAAAGAACTGACTGCCGAGCAGTGCAAAAGAATACTTGCGTCCGTAGCGGAGTTCAGCAAACCCCTGATAATCCTGACCGGCGGTGAGCCGATGGAACGCAGCGATATTTACGAACTCATTCGATATGGGCGGGATTTGGAGCTGCGAATGGTAATGGCTACCTGCGGGTATCCGATTGATGACGAGTCCATTGCCGGATTAAAAGAAGCCGGCTTGTTAGCTTTATCTATTTCTCTGGATGGTGCCTCCGCCCAAACCCACGATGCGTTCAGGCAAAGTGTCGGCGCTTTTGACTCGGCTGTCAAAGCTGCAGAAACAGCAAAGCGGGCAGGTGTGCGTTTCCAGATTAATACCACAATCACAAAGAGCAATGTTACCGAGGTACTTAGGATAGCCGAACTGGCTGAGAAGCTTGGTGCATATTGCTTCAATCCTTTTATCCTTGTGCCGACCGGCCGGGGCAAAGAAATTGCCGAGGAAATACTGGAGCCGGCAGAGTACGAAAAACTTCTGCTTGTTTTACTCCGGATAAAACTCGAATTGGCGATTGAAGTGCGCGTCACGTGCGGGCCCCAATTTGCGAGGTTGTGCCGGGAAGCCGGCGTTAAAGGGCTCAGGGGGAAGGCAAACGGATGTATGGGCGGCAGGGGGTTTGGATTTATAAGCTGCCGGGGTGATGTGCAAACTTGCGGGTTCCTTGACATATCGGCGGGTAATTTGATTGAAAATGGTTTTGATTTCGGCAGGATTTGGCTCGGGTCGGAGTTTCTAAAAGAAATTCGCAACCTGTCGGCCTATAAGGGTAATTGCGGAATTTGTGAATATGTTGGCCTCTGCGGGGGCTGCAGGGCGAGGGCTTATGCGATGAGCGGCGATTACTTGGCTGCGGATCCGATTTGTAATTATAAGCGAGGAGGTAAAGATTGAGCTTGCGTTTGACAAAATTTCAAAAACGATTGTGCAACGAGCTTCAGGAAGGCCTGCCAATTTGTTCAAAGCCGTATGACGATCTGGCAAGATATTTGAACAGCGATGAAAAGACGGTTTTGGAGCAAATCGAAGAGTTGAAGAAGCTGGGGGTTATCCGGCGGGTTTCTGCGCTGATAAATTATCGTGCGCTTGGTATGACAAGCACTCTGGTCGCCGCACATATTCCGGAAGAGAACCTGCAGGAGGTTGCCGAGGCGGTTAATTCCCTGGAGAATGTCTCTCACAATTATCGCAGGCATCATTACTACAACTTATGGTTTACCTTGCAGGCGCAGAAGAGCCGGCAGATTGAGGTTATGCTGTCGAATCTTTCGGGGCGTTTCGGCATTGATTTTCATAACCTCTCCGTCAAGCGTGTTTTTAAGCTTGATGTTCGATTTGACGCTGAGAGCGAGGAGGCCGCCACCGGCGGATTGTTGCAGGATGTTGCGCAGGTCCCGGTGTGTGAAAGGGTGGAACTGAATGAGAATCAAAAGCGCATTCTGTCGGGATTGCAGGACGAGGTGCGTTTGACCTCGGAGCCGTTCGACTTGTTGTGCGGTGAGGGCCTGGAAAGGCAGGACGTTTTGAGGATTATTAAAGAGCTGATTGAGAAGGGCATAATCCGTCGTATAGCGGCTGTTGTTGACCATCACAAGCTGGGATTTGTCGCTAATGTCCTGTTTGCAAGCGAAGTTCCGCAGGACAAAATTGTCGAGGCCGGCGAAAAGCTGGCCCGTTTCGGGATGGTGAGCCATTGTTACGAGAGGAAGACCTTTGAAAATTGGCCGTATAATCTCTTTGCGATGATGCACGCGCGGAGTATGGGGGAAATTCAGCACGTGATAAACCGATATACCGAAGCTGAAAAAATAGATTCGTTCCAGCTTCTGCCGACCGCGGCTGAGCTCAAGAAACAGCC
>JAUVYQ010000143.1 GCA_030603035.1 Phycisphaerae bacterium
TGAATATGTCGGAGGCAAAAACAGAAAGCTGCTGTGCCCGCCAAACGCGCTGTGGATGGAACTTGAAGAGCTTACCATTGCCGAAACGCTCAAACCGGCGGGGTACACATCCTGCCATATCGGCAAGTGGCACCTGGGCGCCGACAACTGGTACCCTGACAAGCAGGGTTTTGATTTCAACATCGGCGGCTGCGACTTCGGCAATCCGCCCAGCTACTTCGACCCATATTTCCAAAAGGGTCGGGGCCAAATCCCGACATTGAAGCCACGCCGCAAGGGCGAGTACCTGACCGACCGCGAAGCTGACGAAGCTGTTAAATTTATCCGCCAACACAAAGATAAGCCATTCTTCCTTTATATGTCCCACTATGCGGTACACGCACCCAGACAGGGCAAGAAAAACCTGATTGACAAATACAAAGCAAAGAAGCCCACAAACCAGAAAAATCCCACCTATGCAGCGATGGTTGAGAGCGTGGACGACGCCGTCGGCGCAATTTGTTCGGTGCTCGACGAACTTAACCTGACCGAGAGAACGGTCGTTATCTTCACCAGCGACAACGGCGGTATTATGGGCGTAACGAACAACGCCCCCCTGCGTGCCGGCAAGTGCTTTCCGTACGAAGGCGGCATCCGCGAGCCGTTGATTATCCGCTGGCCAAAAGTCATAAAGCCGGGTATGGTCAGCCACGAGCCGGTTACCAGCGTCGATTACTTCCCGACGATTTGCGAGGCCGCCGGCGTACCGCTGCCGGGCGACCGTGCTATCGACGGTGTCTCCCTTCTTGAGCATCTGAAATCCAACGGCACCAAATCGCTAAACCGGGAAGCAATCTTCTGGCACTACCCCCACTATGCCGGCTTCTACCCCCACTATGCCGCCGGCGGCATTGTGCCCTACAGCATCATCCGGGCAGGCGACTGGAAGCTTATCAAGCGGTATGAGGGTAAGACTTTCGAACTGTTTAATCTAAAGGCGGACCTGTCAGAGAAAAACGACCTCTCGGAGAAGAGGCCGGAAAAGGCCAAGGATCTCGACGCTAAATTGAGCAGATGGCTGCGGGCTACCGGCGCCAAGCTGCCCAGACCGAATCCTGACTATGACCCGGATACTGCTCCACAAAAAAGCAAAAAAAGGTAAAGGAAAACAGAACAAGACTTCAGCAAAAGGAGATTATATTATGAATCGACGTGATTTTATCAGAACCGCAGGACTCAGTGCTGCCACACTGGCTATGCCGGGATGTCTGTCGGCAAAGCGGCAAGCACCGGACAATATCGTTGATTTGCCAAAGCCAACCCAGCCGCAGCTCGCCTGGCAACAGGCAGAAGTGGGACTGCTATATTGCTATGATCTGCATGTTTTCGACGGCAAGCAATACTCCCAGAACGCCAATCAGAGAACTCCAATCACAGATATCGACATTTTCAACCCTCCAGAGTACAGCACCGACCAGTGGATAGAAATGGCTGCCGTCATGGGAGCAAGATTTGTGATCATTACCGCCTCACACGAGACGGGCTTCCGCCTCTGGCAGTCCGATGCCAATCCATATTCTATGAAGGCCCTAAAGTGGCGAAATGGACAGGGTGACGTTGTCGGTGATTTCATAGATTCCTGTCACAAATACAGAATAAAACCCGGCGTGTATTTGGGCGCCCGATGGAACTCACATCTTGGCGTGCTGGATTTCAAAGTCCAGCCACACGCTAAGATAACCCAAGCCGCGTACAACAGGCTAATCGAAAAAGAGGTCGAGGAAATATGCTCCCGCTACGGCGAACTTTTCGAGATATGGTTTGATGGAGGAATCCTTGCTCCGGAAATTGGCGGGCCGGATGTTCTGCCAATATTCGAAAAACATCAGCCCGATTGTCTGTTCTATCACAGTCGGCAACGTTCTGATGCCCGCTGGGGAGGTAGCGAATCCGGCACAGTCGGCTATCCATGCTGGGCGACTATGCCGTTTAAGGGTTCGCGGAGTCATATTGACCGTAATCTTCTTAAGCACGGCGACCCTAACGGAAAATACTGGAGTCCGGCTATGGCAGACGCACCGCTGCGAAACCATGAATGGTTCTGGGAACCTGACGATGAACATAAGATATACCCTCTCAACAGCCTCGTAAATATGTATTACAAATCCGTTGGTCGCAACGCGACCCTGATACTTGGGGCCGTGCCTGATGACCGCGGATTGATTCCAGATGCAGATTCTCGCCGGATGGCGGAACTCGGTAAGGAAATCCGCCGGCGCTTTGGAAAACCGCTGGCCAAAACCAAAGGCCGGGGTACTACAATAGAACTGAAACTAAAACGACCGGCTAAAATCAATCACGTCATCATTATGGAAGATATTAACTTCGGCGAACGCGTGCGCAAGTACACTCTCGAAGCCTTTGTGCCAGGCAATAAATGGCAGAGGATTTGTGATGGGACATCAGTCGGCCACAAACGAATCCAAAAGTTCGAATCGGTACAAGCAAAGAAAGTGCGCTTCCGTATTACCGAATCAATCGCAAAGCCAAAGATTCGCAAGCTGGCCGTCTATAACGTAATATAGGATTGAAAAACAGAAAGGAAATATATCTAATGAAAAGACACAATCGACGGGATTTTCTAAAAGCTATGGGCATGGGTGCAGCAGCCATGGCGACGCCCGGGTGCGCAAGCTTACCCCGGCAGACTGTTAGCTCGTCCTCTGTGGACAAGCCCAACTTCATCATTTTCTTGACCGACGACCAGGGCTATGGCGATCTGGGGTGCTACGGACACCCCATTCTCAAGACACCCAATATCGACAGGTTCGCTGCTCAAGGCATGAAGCTTACCGACTGTCATTCGGCTTCTGCCGTCTGTTCGCCTTCGCGCTCAGCCATTTTGACCGGACGAACACCTTATCGGAATGGGGTATATACCTGGATTCCCGGTGGCAGGCAGTCACCATATTTGGCGGAATCGGAAATAACCATCGCCTCATTACTCAAACGCCAAGGTTACGCGACCTGCCATGTCGGCAAGTGGCACCTAAACGGCAAGTTCAACTCTCCCGAACAGCCACAGCCCAACGACCATGGCTACGATTGGTGGCTCGCCACGCAGAACAATGCTCATCCAAGCCACAAGAATCCTGACAATTTCGTCCGCAACGGCAAAGCTGTAGGCAAAATGGAAGGATTCTCAGCGCTCCTCATCGTGCAAGAAGCTATTGACTGGTTCAAAAACCACCGACGTAGCGACAAGCCATTCTTCCTCACAGTTTGGACACATGAGCCGCACCTGCCCATTGAGTCCGACCCAAAGTTTATGGCCTTATACTCCGAGATGGACGACCCCGGCATCAGACAGCACCACGGCAATATCTCACAAATCGATTACGCATTCGGCACACTAATAAGAGCTCTGGACGAGATGAAGCTAACGAGCAAGACGTTTATATTCTACACGTCTGACAATGGTCCGGAGGGAAAAGAAACTACAGGAAGAACTCGTGGGTCAACCGGCGGGCTGCGCGGACGTAAGAGAGCGGTCTATGAAGGCGGCATCCGTGTACCGGGTATAGCCCGCTGGCCAGGTCATATTAAGCCCGGCTCCATCAGCGAACAGCCAATCGTTGGCTCGGACATATTCACGACCATTTGTGACATCGTCAGCATCCCACTTCCGAGCGACCGCACCATCGACGGCGCCAGTCTCGTGCCCGCTTTTAAAGGCAAGCCTATCCAGCGAAATATCCCGCTCTATTGGCGCTACGGTGGGCGGATCGCCATGCGACAGGGCGATTGGAAGATTATCGCCAGAGAAGATTTGAGCCGATTTGAACTGTACAACCTGAAAAACGATGTGAGTGAATCCAAAGACCTCGCAGGGCAGCAGCCACAGCGTTTGGAAGCGATGAAGAAAACCCTCAGAGAACTGAACGCCCAGATCGAGGCAGAAGGCCCGGACTGGTGGAAAAAGCAACCGAATAAGAAAAAGAAGCGTTGACAAAGGAATTTCCAATTTATGATTTTCAATCGTAGCGTTTTTAACCCATAAGGCAGGATTAACGGGATTTTCTTTTATTTTCCTGTTGTCGTATCCTGTTTATCCTGTCCGAAAAAGAACTGAATGTGCCTGGCCTCCGCTTTGCGACAACTAAAGTTCTATAATTTCTGCGCCCTGCCAGGGCTTGGCCAGATAAATATCACAGTCCAGATTGAACCTATCCTTGTAGGCCTCGTATACTTTTTGACTTAGAGCCTCTAACAAAAAGACTGTCATTGCGAGCGAACCGCAGGTTCGCGTGGCAATCTCGTGCTTTCGACGACCAAAACCTCATTTTGTTAGAAGTTCTTAGTTTTTGGTGCGGTATAAAACACTGTGGGAAACAAAAGGAAACAGTTACACTAATATATGGAGCGTAAGCCCTTCTCGTTGACTTTATCTATCAACGACTTTAGCTCCTGCAACAACACTTGCAATTGCTCCGTACTGTCGACCAGACCTTCGTACAATCGTCCATCACTTACGACCTTGCCGGCGGTGCCCTCGCCGCTGTTGACCTTCGCTAAAATTTGCCGCAGCTCCGCTACCGTTTCACTTAATTCTTCGCTCGTCTCGGTCCCGGCAACGAAGAAGTTTTGAAGTTCTTCCAGCGTCTTCGCGACCTGCTTTGTTGCATCAGAGACATTAGCCAAAATTTTCTTGAGATTTTCCTTACTGTCGGGGTCGCCAATGATATCATTGGCGTTATCCAAAACATCTTTCATCGTATCGACCAGCTCTTCGAATTTTTCCTGGCTTTCTTCCGGGAAAAACTCACTGGTCATACCGGTCGAGCCCTGCAACCACATTCCATTGGCCAGATAAGTTGTTTCCTCCGGGCGGTTCGGATCAAGCGGCGGCGCCGGTAATTTAGCAGGGTCAACTTTAAGTTCGACATAGCTGCTGCCCAGCCCCCGCATCATCAACTTTACTTCAACATTGGAGGGAATATTGACATATTTTTTGTTAATACTAAGAACAACCACTGTCTGATGATACTCCCGGCCGGTATTCAAATCTGTCCGTTTTTCCGGGGCCTTAACCTTTGTTACGCTGCCGATTTGATAGCCGCAGAACCGAACGGGAGTATTTTCATCCACACCCGGAGCTGACGGGAATTGAACGAACACTTGAAATGAACGGGCTTCGCTGATAATTATAGGAAACTCCCTGAACATAAATATCAGCCATACAAGCGCACACATAGCTACTATGACAAAGACGCCTACAGCAATATTACGCCTTCTTTGGATAGTTTCGTAATCAGTCACTTTTTGCTTCCTTTCAAACCAGTCCGACCTTCCATAAACAATTCTCTTATGGCACGCAGCGGATAGCCGCTGTCGTTAAGTTTTTTTATTAGTTTAATTCGCTCAATACCTTTTTCGTCAAACAGCCGTCTGCCGGTCGGCGTAACCTCTGTGGGCTCAAGCAAACCGACCATAAGGTAGTATTGCAGAGATTGCCGGGATATGCCAGCTTTTTTTGCGGCTGTACCTATCGGCGTTAATTTACTTTCCCGACTCAAAGCTTATCCCCACACACTCTTGCGGTCCCCATTTTGCGACGTTACAAAATTGGGTCCTATAATATCTCCGCCCTGCCGAAAGAAACCACAGATTACTCGATTCTACCAACGGCCTTATCTACCAGAGCCAAAAACGAGGCCTTTACCTGCTCAAATGTCAGTTGCCTTACGGCCTCTCCGGTGCCTGTGGCACGGCCATCCTGGCCGTGTTTCGAAATCATCAGCAAATAATCGACACCGGCCGGAATCTGGTCCTGGCTCTGCCGAAACGCCTCTCTCAACAGCCTTTTCAGTCGATTACGCACAACCGCCCCACCGCAGGATTTGCCAACAGAGACACCCAATCGCGGATAGCCGCAATTGTTTTCGGCCATATAGAGCGTAAGCAAGCCATCGCTAACACGCAGATGACGAGCCAAAACGGCTTTGAATTGCCTGTTGGTGACAAGCCTTCTATTTCTCGCTAAATGCAATCGCTTCATTGTATATCGTATTTCGCAGACTACGAACTATAAACTACGAACTATGAACTATGAACTACGAACTATGAACTACGAACTCACTTAGCCCGTCGCCGGGGCCACTTCATCTGCCACTCTACGTCTGTGCAAGACTTCGGCACTTATTTTGCGGAGCGTTTTGCGATAGTCTAAAACACCGACAAGCTCA
>JAUVYQ010000226.1 GCA_030603035.1 Phycisphaerae bacterium
ACCTCTTCGTCGCCGGTTTCGACCGCTTCGAGCATCAGTTTGGTCATAAATTTGCAATATTCCTCGTCCGGCAAATTCCGGAGCTGTTGTCGCGCTTGCGCAAAGACTTCATCGAGTATTTTTCTTTTCTCGCCTAAAAACTCTTTGGCAATATCCATTCTCCCTGCCGCTAAAAGATGCAGTTTTTTGTCTTTTGCGGCTTTTCTGGCAAGCGTCTGCGTTTGCTTTTTATGCTCGTCCAGCTGCTCGGTGAGTTTTGCCTGCTCGGCAGCTTCTTTTTCGTCGGCCTGTTTTTTAATTTTCTCGGCCTCGGCTTTGGCGTCGGCCAGTATCTTTTCTACTACCTGTTCAGCTTCCATATTATCAACCTGTTATAATTTCGCGGGCGTTTTATGTTTGCCTGGCACTATGCAATCTTGATGCCAAATACCATTAACAGAGATACCAAGAAGCCCAATACGGCATAAACTTCAACCATAGCGGCATACATTACACCGGCCTTCATTGCCATCTCGGGTTTCTTAGCAGTCATCAAAACACCACCTGCGCAAGTCTTGCCCTGATGAATGGCGCTTACCAGGCCGGCAAGAGCAACAGGCAGACAGGCCGCCAATAATTGAAGACCTTGTATATTGGTTAGCGCAGCGACCTCTCCGGTGATGATGCCAAGCTTAAAGAGCGCTATGAAGGCAATCGTAAATCCGTAAAAACCCTGCGTACCCGGGAGCACTACGAGAAGAAACATCTGTGGATATCTTTCCGGTTTTTCGCTCAGTACGCCCGTAGCAGTTCTGCCGGCGATGCCGATTCCGATTGCCGAGCCAATACCGGCCAATAGAGCAGCCAGTCCCGCCCCAATCAAAGCCAATAACATTCCATAATCCATTCTTAAACCTCTCTTTCTTACATTTTGTTTTCTATGTAAATGTGTTTGTACTTTTTATTCAGTGGCTCGAATAATTTGCCGCCACCGACAAAGAACTTCGGGAAAAACTCGACGAATTGCAATCTCAAGGTATGGACAAATGCGCTTAGGGCTGACATTGCGGTGTTAAATAGATGTCCCCCGGCCAAAATAATAACTGCTAAGATGATGCCGATATATGGTACGGGTTTGACAATAGTGGCAATCTGGTTTATTGCCATTGCGAAACCGGCGGTGACCATACCCAGAGCCATCAATCGCACATAACTTAGTATATCTCCCAGATAAAATATCGCACTGAAAAGGTTATACGCTCCCATACCGATTCGCCCGGCCCAGCCACCTTGGCGCTCACTAAAAAGCACAATTGTCACTGCAGGTACTAATGCCAGCACGCCGAAGAATTTGCCGACTTCAGCCGGAATGACTCCGAACTTACTTGCCAAAAATATCACGATTGAATTTAGCATAACCAGCCAGGTTAACTGGTCGCACACCGCAGCAATATAATCCTTTCGCTTCAAGTTGTGCCCAAAGGCAATCAGCAGCCCTGTTAAAATCTGGATATACCCGAGTGCCAGAGACAGACCGAAAAAAATCATTGGTTTCTTAAATGGGTCAAACAACACCATCTTGTTCCTGAGAGGTTCTAATGAGGGTATAAACTGCTGGATGGCGTCCCCGAACCAGCCGCCGGTCAAAGCTCCCGCCACGACGGTAGCCGCCGAACAGAAGATAAACATCCGCATCATCTTCTTGTCACCCTGCATCTTTTTGATTAGATATAGAATTAATGCTATCATGACGAGGCCATAGCCGGCGTCGGTCAGACACAAGGCAAAAAACAGCATGAAAAACGGCGTCAAAAATAGGGTTGGGTCGATATTATAGTGTTGCGGCATACCGTAAAGGCGGGTTATTGATTCAAAAGGCCGAATGTAGTTCTTGTTCTCTATCTCAACCGGCACTTCTTCGTCTTCAGCCGGTTCGATTTTAGTCAAACTCGATGCCCCAAAACCCGATACTATTTTTTCCAGCCGGGGGAAATCCGCTTTTTTCACCCAGCCTTCCAAAAGGACGGTGTGTTCCGTTGCCGGTGCAGTGCCTTTAGCCTGCTCCCTGTTCAACAGGTTTTCATAATGGTCGTGAAGAATTTCAAACTTGAGCAAATTTTTGGACAACGACACTGCCTTCTCATACCGGCCTTCTAATTGCCTTGTTGTCTCGTTTAACTTTCCGGTATGCTCACTTATTAATTCTGCTACCGTCCCGGTCATCGACTCGAAGCTGACCGGCTCAAACTCCACGGAGCGCAGCAGCTTTTGTACCTCGTTGATATTAAAATTCAGACAAACAATAAGGCAGGCGTATTTGTTATTAGCTGCTCCTATTTGCTGAATTGCTCCGCCGAGCTCGCTTAGCTTCTCTTCTACCTGCTCAAACTGCCGGTCTGGCAAGAGTCCCGCCAAACACGTTGTCTGCTGAAGCTGTCCAATCTCTTCTACGGGCGTCTGGAAGGCCACCCACGGCCCAAGCTCCTCTAATGTCCCGTCGAGGTTCTCACGCTCGGCTTTGAGTTTTTCTATTGCTGCTTCGGTCTGCTCACACTCGCCAATAATCTTTAGAATTTCCCGGTCTGAAACGACCTTGTTATATGACTGCTCATTAACGACGGTGCGGGGTGAAAGAATGCCGGCAAGACCCTTTTGGGATTCGGCATAACTTTTGAGCAATGCGATACCTTTTGCCAGCCGGTTCAACAGCTCTTCAATGTCTTTTGGGCGTTCGGCTGCGGTGGCGAGCTCGGGTGAGTCCCTGCTGACCATCGCCTCTTCTGCGTTTAGTATCTGGCAAATACCTTCACGCTGCAATGCCTCCAGAAGCTCCGAAGCCTGCGTGCGATGACTGACAATTATCACTTTTGCCATTTGAGCAATGGCCATAGTTAGTCTCTCAAGTAATCCGTTACCTTTGCTGCTGCCGGCGCCATTCTATCGGCTGTTTTTTCGCGCAGTTGTTGAC
>JAUVYQ010000063.1 GCA_030603035.1 Phycisphaerae bacterium
CCCAATTTTCGACTCAAACGCGCATGTTCGCCCAATAGTAGAGAGACAGTACAATTTGAAATTTGAAATTTGAAATTCACGTCGCCAATGAACCATTTGACCATTTACAAGCATCGAGTATCCAGTATCCAGTATCGAGTATCGAGTATCCAGTATCGAGTATCCAGTATCGTGAATCCAACTTTAGCTCACTTTAGGCACTTTAGCTCACTCTTCACTAAATTGCCCTCTACATCTGTCGAGAATCCTCGACAAATCGCACCCTTTTTATGCAAAACAAAGCCAATTTGCTGGATGTCCAAATGAACGTAAATTCAATATTAACAAAGGATTACAGAAAAAACGACGCTTTCGCAGTCCAAAAAAACAAACCCAAAACAAACCCAATTTGCCAGAGGGTAAAATTGATGCAAAGTGTGTAGTTACAAAGGATTATGAAGAAAAATGCGGATAAGGGCTATGAAAAAACAAAGCCAAAACAAACCCAATTTTCGAAAAGCACAAATGAATGTAAACTCATTTATAACAAAGGATTACAGAAAAAAAGATGATTTCGCAGTCCAAAAAAACAAACCCAAACAAAGCCAATTTCAAAAGAGCCCAAATGAATGTCAGAGTTTCTACGAGCCCATTTACCTTATTTTGTGGGGCACTTCCAGGCCGTGTTCGGTCATCAGTTTTGAATCCGACATTATCTTTTTAGCGCCACCATCGGCGATAATGCGGCCCTTATCGAGCAGGACAGCTCTATCGGCAAGTGCGGCTGCAAAATTCATATCGCAGGTTGCTATTATCAGGGTCTGAGGCAGACTGCCAAGCAGCTTTATAAGATTGTTACGGTTTCTTGGGTCCAGACTGCCGTCGGGTTCGTCGAGTGTAATTATTTTCGGTGCCATAGACAGTATAGTTGCTATTGCAGCAGCTCGTTTTTGTCCGGCTGAGAGATGATGGGGAGCTTTGTCCGCCAGTTCGGTTAAGCCAACGGTTTGCAGCACATTGGCGACGCGCAGCTTTACTTGCTCGGCTTCGAGGCCCATATTAAGTGGGCCAAATGCTACATCGTCGAACAATCTGGGCATAAATAATTGGTCGTCGGGGTTTTCCAGACAGGAGCCGAGGCGAGTGCGAATCTTTTTTAGATTTTTCCTGTTGATTTGCAAGCCATCAATAAGCACTTTTCCGGTCCCTTTTACAAAGCCGGCCATTGCAAGCAGCAATGTTGATTTGCCCGCTCCATTCGGACCTATCAGGGCGAGTCTTTGACCATGTTCGACACTTAGGGTTATGTTACTGAGAGCGGCTGTGCCGTCGGGATATTCGTATGAAAAATTTTCTATTTCAATCGCTTTTGCCATAGCGAATCCTTTTCCTGCCACCAAGGCACAAAGACACCAAGATTATAAAATAAAAGGTTTTTAAACTTCACTTGTTATTCCTTTGTGTCTTGGTGTCTTAGTGGCCTGAATTCCTACTGTAAAACCGGTCTTAAAAAAAAGTATAGTGCCAACATAAAGGATGCAGAGATAAGGGCAAAGATATAGTCTGAGCGACGAATTTGCAGCTTCGACAGCGTACGCCAGCTTCCATCAAAGCCGCGGCTCTGCATTGCAATATTTATGCGCTCGGCGGTGTCAATGCTGCGAATTAGCAAGGAGCCAAGCATGGCGCCTGCGATTTTGAGCTCCGCCTTGAACCCGAGATTTCGCAGCGCCCTTCCTGCTCTTGCACGCAATATGTGATGGGCCCTGTCTATAAGAACAAATATGTAGCGGTACAGAAAACCAAGCTGAATAATCAGTAACTTCGGCAGACCCAGACGCTGCAGGCCGGCGAGCAAATCGCTAAACCGCGTAGTAGAGACCAGGGCTATCAGAGCCAGCATCGTAACGATGAATTTCCCGAGAATGGTGAAACATCGCACCCAGCCGAGTGAGCTCTGCCAGAGAAACGGCCCAAAGGCAACGGTAACGGGGGTCTTATCATACAGCGGACAACTCAGGGCCAAAACCAAAACAAATGGGCTGACCAGCAGTATATGTTTGAAGGCAAATCTTAGCGGAATTCCGCCTAATACCAGAATTGTGAACGGCCCAACAGCGTAACAGACCACGATAGCAAGCGAGGTACGGGGCAGAGAAATAACCACAGCGGTAAAAACAAGCACAACTATAAACTTTACCCTGCTGTCAAGCCGATGTATGGGCGAGTCCTGATAAGCAAATTTGTCTATATATGCGTGGTGCATGAAAAACTCAAAACTCAAATTCCAATTTTTGCCACAAAGGCACCAAGACACCAAGGTTTTTTTTATTATTAATTCCTTCGTGACTTTGTGTCTTCGTGGCTATTCCTCAAAATCCACGCTGTCAGCCAGACGGCAGCCATTGTTACTGCTGAGCCGACCACGCCTGCAAAGCTGGTCCAACCGGCAGCCCCAATTGGGGCTGCCTGAGCTTCACCTGTTTCACCAATTGCCGAACTTCTTCGCGAATAATCAGGCAGCAGAGAATATCTTGACTGGAAATCATCCACGGCCACAATCGTTAGACTTTCATTAGATACAACAGCTTCAAAATCCGGCTGGTCAGGTCTCTCGGCATAGCTCCACTCCAAGCCGTCGGGCATATCCGAGGCCAGTAAAGAAAGTCCTGCACCGATAACAATAGTAAAAATCACTAACGTTATTAGCACTGCTTTTCTACTTAATCTAACTTTACCCGGCAGAGAATCCACAAACACATCCGGTCTGACCTGCTGTAAATATCCTAATACCGCCACGGTAATCAAGCCTTCAACAAAGCCAACTAAAAAATGCACACCGAGCATTGTTATCAGGAAAGTCGAGAACGGAACCGCCAATACACCCGACAGTGCCGCCTGTACCGGAACAAGAACCGCACCTGCTTCAATGGCAATCACACAAGCTACCATAGCCCCAATGTATGTCCGCAAACTGCTGAATGGCCCCGCCGTAGCAGTCTTGTACAAAAAGTAACCGAGGT
Organism: Phycisphaerae bacterium; assembly: GCA_030603035.1. The sequence goes on from JAUVYQ010000063.1 coordinate 3,003, forward strand.
AACTGGGCACAAGGGCCATATTGATAATGTTACACCCAAGGGCCAGCAGCCCGCCGTCCTGGAATATAAGGCACTGAACAATCACTACCGAAGATATGACTATTGCGCCTAAGTGCGGACCTAATATGATTGCCAGCAACACCGCTCCAACCATATGTCCGCTCGTTCCGGGCATCGCCGGCAGCCGGATGGTCACCATTTGTGCGGCAAAAATGAAAGCTCCCAAAATACCCATCAGAGCAAGCTTGTCTGCGGCGATAACCTGCCTGGCCTTTCTGCAGATAAGGCCCAGGCCGCCGGCGGCTATTGCCAGTGTTCCGGCAGCAACCGGGACCGATAGTAATTCGTTGGCCATATGCATAATAAAATCCTCCTATTATCTTTTTTTGGTTAACCTTTCTGCTTTTTGTTCTCACCATATAAAACTTTGGCGCTTAAAAAGTCATTTGTGCCCGCACGCCTAATACAACGGCATCGCTGACCGTTCTGTCGCCGCCCGGGTTGCCAATGTACTGAACACTCGGACTGATATTCAGCCACGGCGTTACCTGCACACTGTAATAAAGTTCAAGAGCATTTTCATAATCGTCGGTATAGCTCGCAGACGCCTTGTCGCTGAAAATGCCCTGAGCAAAACCTGCGCCGAGCACATCGTCGTTACGACCTTCTACAAGACCCTGATACTGAAAACCTATGCTCCAGAAGTTGGCAATATCGTTCCTCTCGCTGTTTGCGTAGCCATACCTGAAGAACACACCAAGGCCCTGGCTGTCCTCAGCATCAGCATTCTCCTTGGCCAGCATCTGGTCACAGCTTAGATAAAAGCCGACATCATCGCGGTAACTCTTGCCGGCGTTCGCATAGTCCGTGTTGGCCTTCGGCTGAGGGTCATACCAGAGACCTGCACGATATGCCCCCTGCAGCGGGCCGTTTGCAGAATCAAATTGTGGTACAATACCCGTCTCCAAAATGTACAAGAAATAGTCTTCGTCGTGGAATGTAGTTCTAAATCCGGTCTCCCTTACATCAGCTTGAGCATCAGCTACCGCTGCCGATACGTACCAGAACCTGGTGGGGTTGTAGTGAACAGCTATGCCCAGGCCGTAGTCTGGAAACGGAATGGTCGGGTTGTTAATCAGGGCGTTATTAAGGAACTGGGTGGTTTCATCATTGGCGTAGCTGCTGCAATCAAACGATACCGGGCAGCCGTGACAATCAAATCCGCCGGTCAAATCCATCTTACCAATCCGCAGATGGAAAGTATCATCGAACATAACCTGCTCATACCACAGTTCGCTAACATCCATCGAGCGTCTGGGTGCGCCATCACCGTTTACGCCGAATGCACTGCCTACTGATGGAGCATCAATGCCACCGGATTTCGACCATTTTCCCTCGGTGAGCATATACAAGCTGCCGCCTTCGATACCCAACAGCTTTCCAAGGTCCGCCGAAAGCTCCAAATCATAGCTGCCAGAATATCGACCGGCCCGCCGGTGCTTGCTGATGCCGCCGCGAACGTTCTGCTGATAAATCTGCGTAACACCTAAGCCCAGTTCTATACCGCTCTCGGCAAGACCGTCACCGAGGCCAAAGAAGCCGTCTGTCAGTGTCTCCCGCTGCCAGATACTACCAGGGTAATCTGTCTTTTCGGATTTGGCGTTGTCCGCTCGTGAAAGATTCGCTGCACTCAACAAAAGCACCACACTTAGAAAAATCCTTATTCCACTCATATTCACTCCTTATCTGTTCAAAAACAAAATCGCATCCGGCGCATAAGAATATGAACTTCGTGCTACCCTGTCAAGAAAATAATTGACAAAAAATGATAAATTTTTTAAATATGCTCATTTGACAACAAAAATACCGGCTTCAGGAAAGTTTTAAGATGTCGTCAGAAAAAGTTCTCATAATAGATTTGAACGAGAACCCCGAATATCAAGAGCTTTTAGATGGTCACCCACAAACCTGTGGAATGCGCTCAGGCAGAGTATATGTGCAGCCCGGCCAGACCTGTGGCCGGCACACTACCAGCCATCATGAGGACGTGCTTGTTTTCCTTTCCGGCCACGGACTGCTGCTAATTGGCGAAAACGACCGCCTCCAGGTCGGCGAAGGGAAAATATCCTATATACCGCCGCATACCGTCCACGACGTCAAAAATACCGGCGCCAAACCACTTATTTACATTTATTGTGTCGCACCTGTCATAAGAAACTCAAAACTAAAAACTAAAAACTCAAAACTATGAGTGGGTTGGAAGCCTTCTTTTCTTAAGATTATCCCTGCCGTCGGCCGCCTTATTGAGGCTGATATCAGCCCTGAGAGGCCAAAAACGGGGAAATAAGTGGGCAAAATAAAAAAAAGTTAAAAAAAGTTAAAAAAATTTTGAAAAAATGCTTGCAAAACTCATCCTGGGGGTTATAATTGTAAATGTAATAAAATCGTTTGTTCTTTTCTTCTTGTAGTGTCTTGGTTTTGGTGAGACAGTGGAGATTTTTATAGGTTTGGACTTTATTCTCTAAATGAAACGCTGTCTCGCAAAGGCCGGAGTCGTTAAAGATTCCGGCCTTTTTTTATGCGCTTCGCACACGCCCAATTTGCCCCGGTTAATCGAACCGGCCGGTGCAAGCAGGCTCGGCCTGCTACAGGAGACTCTTTGACAAACGCTGCCCTGAGCCTGGTAAAGACCTGGCGTAACTGCAAAAGCTCTTGCCGTATCGCCATCGGCCTTGACTGGGATTGAAATAAATGGTAAAATAGGGGAAATTGCGAGAGAAAAAGCTGCCAGAAATATGAAAATCCACCTACGAACGGGAACCGCATCTGATATTTTCTCTGGATTTTAATATGGACGAACTTGTCTTTTGCAGATGGCCACGATAGAAGTAACTCGCCAAAGGGAGTTGTCGTACGTCGGGGGCGGATTTCCAACGGGCTTAACCGTGAGGTTTCCCGTTTATTAAGGCGGCCAGAAGAATATGTCTTAACCTGTCCACGCTCAGAGCGTTGAGGTAATCTTCAGTAAAATCCAGCTTAAATCGGCCTCTGAAACTTCTGATTCGTCTCTTAAGTTCGTCCCTGCCCAAAGCGGCGATTGAAGTTGTTGTTTGTTCGAAATATTTTCTCGAAGCCACTGTCCTCACCTTTCAAAAACCATTGCCGTAAGTTGGGTTTGTCCCCGATAATTGACTATTGAAGCTGACTTTTTAATAATCAATCATCAATCCTGTGTATCGTCCCTGCCGCTGAGCCACTTTTGCGAGAAATTTTGTATCGGCGTCCCCAAACGCAAAATAGTGCGTTTGGACATCTCTATTGTAGCCCAGATGCCCAAACTGGTTTATTACTGAGCGAAAATTTTTTTTGTCATTTTGCTGACCGTCTGATAACCTTTTACCACAGAGGTCGCTGAGCCCGCTGAGTTTAGTTTTATTTTTTTGACGCTGATTTCGCTGATTCTGCTCCTTTTTTACTCTTGATTCTGCGTTAATCTGCGTCTAATCATTCTCTTTTAATTTTTTCTCTGCGCTCTTTGCGTTCTCTGCGGTTAATTTTCTTATTTTTTCTTTTAATGTTTAGTTATGAAAACAGAAAAGTTGAACTATTACTTACCGCCGGAGTTGATTGCCCAGCAGCCGACCGACATTCGAAGCAGCTCACGACTGCTGGTTTTTAATCGCTCCAGCAGTGAGCTTATCGACAGCCGATTCACAGGTATCGGCGATTTCTTATCGCCCGGCGACTGCCTTGTGCTTAACGATACGAAAGTTTTGCAAGCCCGCTTTTTCACCCGGCGCAGCACCGGAGGCAGACTCGAAGGATTGTTTCTCGCCGAAAGCGAGCCGGGAACCTGGGAAGTAATGTTAAAAGGCGCTCGTAAAGTAAAACCCGGCGATAAGCTTTATCTAAAAGACAAAGCAAAGAAGGATTTTTGCCGGGCAGTAGTGCTCGAAAAAAAGGGGGAGGGCAGATGCCGGCTGAAGATAGACACAGCTACGTCTTGTAATACGTCGCAAAACGAGAACCCGACAGACACCCCGACAGGTTCCGATAAAATCAGCAGTGTCGATACTATCCTCGATAAAATTGGCTTTCCGCCCCTGCCGCCATATATCAAGCGAGGTGATGACCCGGCCGCAGCGGCAATAGATAAACTCTGCTACCAGACGGTTTATGCTCGCAAGGCCGGCGCGGTCGCGGCACCAACGGCCGGCCTGCATTTCACAAATCAGCTAATCGAGCAATTAAAACAGCGCGGCATCAGCTTTGCATATATAACATTGCACGTAGGAACAGGCACATTCAAGCCGATAACCGCAGAAAATCTCCAAGACCACAAAATCCATCAGGAGCGATTCGGCATCGACGAAGAAAACGCCCACATAATAAATGCAGCAAAAAACAAAGGCAGCCGAATAATCGCCGTCGGCACAACCTCCACACGCGCTCTTGAGACGGTAGCGACCAATTCACGAATCGAAGCCGCTGGTGGCGAAACGAAGCTTTTCATTAAGCCCGGCTATAAATTCAAGATTATCAATGCGATGGTAACGAATTTTCATCTGCCCCAATCCACCCTCCTTGCACTGGTGGCGGCCTTCGCAGGCCTTGAGAATATCCTTGCCGCTTACAGCCACGCCATCGAGCAGCGATACCGCTTTTATTCCTACGGCGATGCAATGCTGATAATATGAGAACTAAAAACTTAAAGCTAAAAACTAAAAACTGTCGAATTTAAAGTTCCGCAATTTTTAGTTTTACGCTTTTCACTTTTAGTTTTTTATGGGCCAGGGCCGGACACCGCAGCGTTTCGCCCAGCTCTCATACATTGCCTTTAGCTGTTCAACCTTTTGCGGATATTTGTCGGCAAGGTTATTCAGTTCTGTCCGGTCCGCTTCCAAATCATAAAGCTCCCAACCGCTTTTATGTTTTGCGACCAGCTTCCATTTGCCCTGCCGGACGGCCCGATTGCCTTCGTGCTCCCAGTAGATGGCTTCATGTCCCCGACGCTTTTTGCCCGCAAGTATTGGAACCAGACTTTTTCCTTCCAGCCGGGTAAGCTCACACCCCTTGTAAGTTTTTGGGTATTCGGTTCCCGCAACGTCGAGGCACGTTGCCATAATGTCGATAATATGGCCGGCCTGGTGAGTAATGGCATTGCGCTTTTTGATTACTGCCGGCCAATAGGCAATCAACGGCGTGGCGATGCCGCCTTCGTGCACCCAGTGTTTATAGCGCCTAAAGGGCGTGTTGCTGGCATTGGCCCAGGAAAGCCCATAGCTCATATAGGAATCCACGCCGCCGGGCGGCAGGTCGTTTTTGCGCCTGTCAAAACCCACCGGCCCTCCTTCGGCACATCCGCCGTTGTCGGAAAGGAACAGAACCAGAGTATTCTCTTCAGCCCCGATTACTTTTATTTTCTCAAGTACTTTGCCGATACCCCAATCCATCCGCTCAATCTGCGCCGCATATACCGCCATTTTCAAATCCAACAACTCCTTGTTCTTTTCATCAGCCCAGGGCCACGTCGCCACGTCACGCGGTGACATCTTCCAATTCTTGCTGACCAGTCCCATCTTTATCATCCGTTCGTGCCGTTCTTCGCGTAGCTTGTCCCATCCTTTCAGATATTTTCCTTTATATTTTGCGATGTCCTCTGGCCAGGCGTGCAACGGCCAGTGCGGGGCGGTGTATGCCAGGTAAAGGAAAAATGGTCCTTTCCTTCGCCCATAAGTGTCAATGAACTTCACGGCGTTTTCACTGAAGGCGTCGGTCATATAAAACTTTCCCGGCTCAGGCGTAAAAGGCCTGTCTCCAATTGCCATAGTCCTTTTAACTCCCGGCGCCTTGGCTTTCGAAATGTCAAAGTAATTTGCACCACCGCTAACTATGCCGTAATACTTATCGAAGCCCCGGTCGACCGGCCAATGGGGACGTTTTTCGCCGACGTGCCATTTACCGGACATAAGTGTATTATAACCAGCCATTTTCAGAGCTTCCGCGATGGTAACGCAGCGCTTATTCAAATAACCCTGATAAGCAGGATACCCCCTGTTACCTACCATGTGGCCGACCCCCGCCTGGTGCGGGTACAATCCGGTCAGCAGCGACGCCCGCGTCGGGCAACATCTGGCTGCATTATAAAATTGCGTGAAGCGAAGACCGCTGGCGGCAAGCCAGTCAAGATTTGGAGTGTTGACCTCACCCCCATAACAGCCGATATCCGAAAATCCCATATCGTCAGCCATAATCAGAACTATGTTAGGCCGTTTCGCTGCTTTTTTGGACTTGTCGTCCGTTCCTGCCAGGTCGCCCAGTGAAAAGGCACAGCCCGGCAACGTCACCGCCGCTCCGGCTGCAACAAGCTTAATAAATTCCCGTCGGTTCATTTTTGCGCCTCACAAAATGGACCATCACTTATACATTTTATCGAAATAGCGCTGAGCGCTTACCACCGCGGCCCTCATCATATCTTCAGCTTTGGCAGTTTCTCGTTTGCCAAGTACTTGTAGCAACCCGGCGGTATCCAATTCTCGCGCCGATTTTTCACACGCCTCCCAGCTCAGCACGCTTCTTACCACCCTGTCGATTCCCTGTTCGGCAGTATCATAAGCCCGTGTTTGCATATCGTGGCCTTTCCACCGGCCAAAACCAGCCTGCTGGATAAGCCCCGCAATGGCAATATTCATACCGTTGACTCTCGCGCCGTGGTCTATGTCGTACTTTCCCGGCCCGCCGAGAATAATGCCGTCGTTATATCCCTGGCTGTTCAGATGCATATGAACCATCGCATTGTCGTCCAGCTCTTCAACCGTATCTGCCACGTGGTCAAGCCCTATCATTTCTGAATGCCCGAACTCTTTATTCACACCTTTTTTATCTCTGGAGACCCCAAACTCCTCCTCAATTTTCCTCCAGAACAGCAGTGCACTTGCAACCGTTGGGATTAACATTGCCGGATGTCCCTCATTCGGTTTCGGCTCAAACCCTATAAACAGACTTCCGCCCTTCTCGCTTTCATATTTACACAACCCCGCTATGCTTTCCTTGAGATTCTGATACATCTGCCGGATACCAATAGTGGCAAGGTCGTAACCAAACGACCCGTTCCAGATTATAAGCGACGGTGCCTTCGCCGCCTCCGGATGCCACGCCTTCTTCAAAGTCCCGTACGCCAGATCGACCGTCCTTGTCCCTAACTCCTCAGCCGCCTTTCTTTCTGCCGCATCCAGAGACGCAACCCCGCCGTATCCAAAGTGACAGTGTGCCCCCGGTGTTATCATCGCCAGATATATTCCACAATCCACCAGCGCATCAGCCACCGCAGCAGCGTTCTTGTCATCAACCTCAGCATCGTAATGCATCTCGATTCCCAGCTCGACATTGTCGGGCAGGCGCGGAGAAACCTTGTCTTTCACCAGCTTAATCATTTCCGGTGTCCCGAAATCTGCTCCCCATTCCGGCCTCATATCCGCCGGTACAAAACCGCCCTTGCCGGGATTAAACGTCCATCTGCATATACTGTGTAAAGATTTTTTAGCCGCCATTTTACCTACCCCTTTTCAATTCATGCTTCAAAATATTTTCCCATCTTTCATACGCTTGCTTGTATGCTACTCTTAATTTCTCATTCGGCTCGATAGTCTTAACCGGCCTTAAGCCAACAAAAGCATCCTCCTGGCCCTTATAAATACCCGCACCGATACCTGCCCCCCTCGCAGCGCCTTGCGAACCGTCGGTGTTGTATAGCTCTACGGTAGTCTCTGTTACGGTGGCAAACGCCTCTGCAAACAACGGACTTAAGAACATATTGGCATTTCCCGTCTTGACAGTTGTCAATTCAATTCCCATCTGTCGCATTATTCCAAGCCCGTAATTCAGCGCAAAAACGATTCCCTCCTGAGCCGCCCTGAGAAAATGTGCCTTTTTGTGTACATTAAAATTCCATCCGTGGACGGACGCCCCTATATTTTTATTTTCCAGTGTTCTTTCAGCGCCGTTCCCATAGGGAAATATAACCAGCCCGTCAGAGCCGACAGGCACTTCCAGGGCAAGTTTGTTCATCTGCTCGTAGTCCAGTCCCTCACCGCTGACAAAATTATGTTTCAACCAACTGTTCAGGATTCCTGTCCCGTTAAGACACAACAGCACCCCATATCTGGGACTCTCCGGCGAATGATTGACATGAACGAATATATTGACTCGCGATTGCTGGTCGTAATTTTTCTTGTCGCTGATTCCGTACACCACGCCTGAAGTGCCGGCGGTAACTGCTATCTCGCCGGGCTCCAATACCCCAAGAGATAAAGCATTATTAGGCTGGTCGCCGGCCCTATATGATACCTTCGTACCGGCACTCAATCCTAATTCCTCTGCTGCTGCTTTCGTAAGTTCTCCCTGAACCGAAAACGTCGGCACAACCTCCGCAATCAACTCGCTGCTTATACCGTAGTAATCAAGTATCGATTCAGCAAGACCATGCTGCTCAAAATCCCACATTATCCCTTCAGACAGACCTGAGGGAGTCGTTTTTATCTCGCCCGTCATCTTCATCGCAATATAATCGCCGGGCAGCATTATTTTATGAATCCTCAAATAAATGTCCGGCTCGTTTTCCATAACCCACTTCAATTTCGAAGCCGTAAAATTCCCCGGCAGGTTGAACAATCTCTTAAGGCACTTTTCCTTTCCGATATCCACCGCCGCCTGTTCGCCGACCTGCACCGCCCTGCTGTCGCACCAGATTATCGAAGGCCTTAAAACCTCTTTATTTTCATCCACGACAACCAGTCCGTGCATCTGGTAAGAAATCCCAATCGCCTCCACGTCGGCAGCTTCAAACTCCGCTTGCGCCTTAACCTTCTGCGTAGCAGATTTAACGTTGTCCCACCAGACAGCCGGTTGTTGCTCTGCCCAGCCCAACTTTTCTGCGATAATCTCCAGCTCTTTTTCCGGCGAAGTCGCCGCTGCCAACACCTTACCCGTCTCAGCTTCCATCAACGTCGCTTTTATCGATGAGCTTCCGACATCATATCCTAACAAAAGCGCCATTTACATATCCCCTTCATAATTTACTGCTTACTATTGTCCCTCACGTCTTTTCAATAATCAATCCCTCCGCACCGGACGCACTTCAACTGTTTCCAGCAGCATACTGTTGGATACGCATATTACTGAGGTGACTTCTGCTCATTCTATGACATGGATGTTCTTCTTCTTACACATCTCCTTGAGTATTTTTGGCCAGACGGTGGCACTTACCTCTCCGATATGCGCCTTTTTCAAGAGAAGCATGAAGGTACGCGACTGCCCAATGCCTCCGCCGATACTGAGCGGCAGCTCATTATTCAAGATTGCCTGGTGGTATGGCAGCTTAAGCAAATCAAGCTGGCCGGAGAGTTCCAACTGCTTTTTGAGGGAGTCGGCGTCAACGCGGATACCCATCGATGTCAGCTCGTGGCGGCGCTTTGTCACCAGGTTCCAGACAAGAATATCACCGTTAAGCCCGTGCATTGCTCTGCCATCCTCCGACGTTATCTCGGTGACCCAGTCATCGTAGTCGGCAGCCCTCATTTCGTGTGGGTAGCCGTCCTTGAGTACCCAGCCGATTCCATAGATGAACATCGCTCCGAGTTCCTTCACAATTTCCGTCTCGCGCTGCATGCGCGGCAGGCCGTGGTACCTGTCAAGTATGTCTTCGGCGTGGATGAAAGTCAGCTTCTCCGGCAGGTCGGGATACTTGTCCGTCTTCAACTGGGGAAACAGATTTTGGACATGCCTCTCAGCTCCCTTGAGGACCTTCCAGAGCTTCTCTACCACTTCCCTCAGGAACTGCAGGTTGCGCTGCTCTTTAGTTATCACCAGCTCCCAGTCCCACTGGTCCACGTAGGCGCTGTGGTCGTGGTCGAGGAAGTAGTCTTTGCGGATGGCTCGCATATCGGTGAGCAGGCCCTCGCCCACGTCCATCCCGAATTGCTTCAGGGCAATGCGCTTCCACTTGGTTGCGGCCTGCACGACCTGGGCATCGATTGGGTTCTTGTCATTGTCATTTGAGATGTGGAACCCGATTGGCGTGCGCGAGCCATCGCGGTCCAGCAGGTCGTTGACCCCGCTCTCAACGTCCACTATCAGAGGAACCGTAACGCGAATCAGATTGAGCTCCTTGCACAGATTCTCCTCGATGTAGTCTTTAACCGCATAGGTGGCATTCTGCGTTTCCTTTGCCGATAGCAGAGAGCTGTAATCCTGCGGCAGGATTTTCTCCAGCTCGGCATAGTCACCAATGCCAGGCCCGGCCAGGTCGGCTTCCTTGTCTGTCATTGTGTTCTCTCCTAAATGTTTATGGATTGGGCTGTTCGGTCCGGAAATCCGCATATTCACCTGTAAAGAGCTTTTACATTCTCAATTTCCGGCAGTACTGTAATAATTTCTCAACGCAAAATCAGCAAAAAAACGGTTTCTGCAAAAAAGTTTCTTATGTATAGACTTCCACTACTGTCCGGTTGTTTGATTTTGAAAACGTTGTAACGATTTAAATAACATTAGGTTACACGCAAAAATGACTGTAATCGATTTGAAATCACTCTTAGACTTAGGCTATTTCAGTTTGAAAAATATCGAAGGAATAGCCGATGAATACCGGACGAACAGTCTTTTCGCAAATAATGGTTTTTCTTCCGCTACGGGATTTCAGAAAATGCATCAAACGATATCACGGAAATCACAAGGTTCAAAAGTTCTCGTGCATGGACCAGTTTCTATGTATGGCATTTGCCCAGCTAACCTATCGCGAAAGTCTCCGAGACATCGAAGCATGTTTGCGTGCGATGCAAAGCAAACTTTATCACATGGGAATTCGCAGCAGAATTTCAAGATCAACTCTGGCCGATGCAAACGAAAACAGAAACTGGCGAATATACGGCGACTTTGCTCAGGTGTTGATTCATATCGCCAGAGGGCTTTACATCGAAGAAGAGTTTGGAGTAGAGTTGGATCAGACAGTTTACGCTCTCGATTCAACAACGATAGACCTATGCCTCTCGCTATTTCCATGGGCAAAGTTTCGCAAGCACAAAGCAGGAGTAAAACTTCATACTCTTTTGGACTTACGCGGCAATATCCCTACGTTTATACGCATTACAGAGGCTCTCCTGCACGATGTCAACATCCTCGACGATATCATTCCGGAAGCAGGAGCGTTTTATATCATGGATCGCGGCTACCTCGACTTTGCCCGTCTTTATATATTTCATCAATGCCTGGCATTCTTTATAACGCGGGCAAAAGGAAACTTTCAATTTCGCCGATTATATTCTCATCCAATAGACAAATCGACCGGTCTGCGGTGCGATCAAACAATTGTGTTGACCAGCTTTTATCCATCGAAAGATTATCCCGAAAAACTTCGGTGTATCCACTACGTGGACAAAGAAACAGAACAGAACCTGGTGTTTTTAACCAACTGCTTTACATTGCTGGCGATAACCATCGCACAACTTTACAAATGCCGCTGGCAGGTAGAACTGTTTTTCAAATGGATCAAACAACACCTGCGTATCAAGGCCTTCTTTGGTACATCCGAGAATGCTGTGAAGACTCAGGTATGGATTGCAATCTCAGTTTATGTGTTGGTAGCGATAATCAAAAAGGAATTGAATCTGGATTTGAATCTCTACACAATTCTACAGATTCTGAGCGTGACCTTATTCGAGAAAGTGTCTATTTTACAAGTACTTATGGAAGCCGGCTACAAAACTGATGGCACTGGTTTTTGTAACCAGTTAATGTTATTCGACTTATAACCGGACAGTAGTG
>JAUVYQ010000076.1 GCA_030603035.1 Phycisphaerae bacterium
GCAGGACGTAATCAACTCAGAAAGCCAGGCCGACTTCGACCTCCACCGCGACCGGATGCTCGCCGAGCTGGCACCCGCCAGCCCTATGGAATCTATGTTAGCCGAACGCATTGTCAGTCTCTCCTGGCGGCTAAAACGCGCTGGGCGAATCCAGAACCAGACCATTGATGCCCTGAACGCACGTAATACCTCCAGCCCACTAACAAAACTCACAAAATCGCTGTTGTTCAAAGGCCAGGACCTGCCGCAGGCCGATCCGTCCGAATCAGCTTCCCATCTAACTCTCGGCCGTTTGGCCATAAAGGATTTCGCAAATGCAAGGGTTCTCGACCGACTCCTGATGTATGAACGACGAATAGAGCACAGTCTCTACAGAACAATACTCGAGCTTCAAAGACTCAACCTCATCAGAAAACTGGACCCGGGATGTGAAATGCCATTTAACCAATTAACCAGTTAGCTAATCAATCAATTATGACCTTTTATGCAAAACAAACCCAATTTGCCGGAGACCCAAATGAACGTAAGTGCTGTTAAAACAAGGGAATATGAAAATATTTCCAATTGGACACTTGGTGAAAACAAACCCAAACAAAGCCAATTTCAAAACGTAGAAAGATTACTTGCTTTAGAACAAATTGCTGCTATAATCATCCTGATAATTAAATTTTTGGAGATTTTTTATGTGCGAACAATGCGGCTGCGACGAAGCTAACACGCAGCAGGGCTTCGAGCAAAAGGTCAAAGAGGTGATTGAGGCCGTTCGGCCAGAACTACAAAGCCACGGCGGTGATATCGAACTGGTAGGAACAGAAGCGGATAATACCGTTAAGATTCGCCTGCAGGGCGCCTGTCAAGGCTGTCCCGGCGCCCAAATGACCCTGAAAATGGGCGTTGAACGCCTGCTAAAGGAAAAAATACCTGAGGTCAAAGAAGTCATCGCTGTAGATTAAAGGGTTCCCGGTCGTGAGCCATCTATTGCAAATGCTTTGCGATGTTGCGAGCGTTCGGTTTTTCTATTACGCCTCTTTCGGTAATGATAGCGGTAATATCCCGCGCTTCCGTAACGTCAAATGCCGGATTGTAAATGTCAACGCCGTCCGGCGCAACTTTTTTATCGCCAAAGAACCTCACCTCATCAGCCGTTCTTTCTTCGATAGGTATTTCAGCTCCGCTCTTTATACCCAAATCGAATGTGCTTGACGGTGCAGCGATATAAAACGGTATGTTGTGTTCGGCGGCAAGAATGCTCAAGCTATACGTACCAATCTTATTTGCGGCGTCACCATTTGCAGCGATTCGGTCGGCTCCGGTTATCACTGCGTCAACTTTGCCCTGCTTCATCAGCCACCCGGCCATATTGTCGCAAATGACCACCACCTTGATACCGGCCTGTTTCAACTCCCAGGCCGTCAACCGAGCACCCTGCAGTAATGGCCGGGTCTCGTCTGCATAAACCCTGAACTTCCTGCCCTTTTTATGTGCCTCAAACATCACCGATAAAGCCGTCCCTTGCCCTGCAGTCGCAAGTGCCCCGGCGTTGCAATGCGTCAAAATGCCGGCCCCTTGCTTGATAAACTTCTCGCCGTTTTCTCCAATCCGCCGGCACATATCCACATCTTCCTGATAAATAGCGTTCGCCTCGGCTAAAACAAGCTCCCGCAGTCCGCCCAAGGCGGACAAATTTGCTCCGGCTCCACTTACAACAAATTGCTCAGCCCTTTGCCGAACTCTATCGAGCGCCCAGAACAGATTTGCCCCGGTTGGACGAAACGACGCCAGATACTCGGCAGACTTGGCCAAAACTGTAAGTCCCTGTTCTAAATCATCACCTCCATTTTGTTTTTGCATAGCCAAAACCAGCCCGTAAGCCGCCGCAACCCCTATTGCCGGGGCCCCACGGACGGCAAGCGTCTTTATCGCTTCACAAAGCTGCTCAATATCCCGGCATTGCAATTTGACAAATTCCCCGGGTAACCGCCGCTGGTCGATAAGCTCCAAAAAGCCATCAACACCACCAACCCATTTAAGTGCCTGAGCAATCATAATTCGTCGCTCGTCCCGCCCCTCGGAGGGGCGGGGCTCGTCGCTCGACGCTCGCTATCGAGTATCGAGTATCAAGAGTAAATTTTTCCCTCCCTGTAATCCTGCCAGGCCGGCTCAAATGCCTTCCTGTCAGCCGGTGCCGGCCTTAATGCTATGTTCCCGCACCGGAACAAATCAGGCCCGCTTACGTCATATTCAATCCGCAGTATAGAATTTCTTAACGACTCCTTCTCAGGTTTAAACTTCAGAGCTTTACCAGTTGCCTGATTAATGATATCGGGATGTATCCCGATACCGTCCTCGGCAATGCCGAGGGGCATCCCTTTCGGGAGGACAAGATGCGAACCCCGTGACCCGCCGCCTTGCTGTAGTAATTCCACAATCGCTTTAAGGAAGGCTGCGCTGGTTAAAGCCAGATGCTCCGCCTGGATTGCTGTTATGATACCTCTGGCGTTTCGCAATTTGAAGCCCTGCTGTTGTATATCTTTGTAAAGCTTAACCGCTTCTTTTAGGGCTTTGCGAGACACATTGAACTCTCTTATATGTGCGGCTGACGCCGTCATACGGCCCTGAATCTCTGCTATCACTTCTTCAGGCATTAAGCCGGACGAGCTTTTGTACCCTTTGAGCTTAGTGATAAAGCGACTTAACTGCCGGTCAATCTCGGCCTGCTTGTCCGAATATGGTACATACGCAGCGTAATCGGGCCCGTCTTCAGGCGGACAGCCATACACATTGACAATGTATTCTGCCGCTCGCAGTCCGCCGACCTGGCCGGCGTTAAGGGCTGAGCCGCCGGGCCGCTTGACACCGTGTGTCCCCGCCATCTCGCCGATTACAAAGGTCTGGGGAATATTGGACTGCCACCATTTGTTCACAGCAAAGCCGCCGTTGTTGTGCTGGGCACAAACCGCAATCTCAAGCGGCTCCGAATATAAATCGATGCCGTTTTCCTTATAAATCTCGATAGCCGGGGGATTCATAGCGAAAAGCCGTTCGATTGGCGTAGTCTGAAATGCACCTGTTTTTTTCAGATACTCAGCAGCCTGCGGCTCAAGAGCGCTAATATCAAACTCTTTCATTCTGCTTTTGCCTATTGGATTGTGCAAAAAATCCATAAAGACCCGCCGGTTTTTTTGAGTCTCATTAAAGACCAGAATGTCAATCAATGATGATTGCAGATTCTCAATGCGCTGCGGGTCAAAAGGCCACTGATAACCTTTAAGGAAAATATCCGTTGCCATCTTGCTCATAGAGGGAAAGAAGTCTGCCAAAAACTCGCTTTCATTATTTCCATCGGCATCGGTGCTAAATATTCGAGGGATTGCCTGGCAATAACTCCCTGATACGTTCCAGCGGAACTTTATGCTTGCAAGCCCAAACTGTGATTCGGTCAGATTTTCGCCAATCAGGCCAGCTTCAAACGCGAGGCCGTGAATGCCAACCTGGCCTTTTGGGTAAACGCTGGTTTTGTAAAGCTCACCAGGACCACCGGCAGCCAGAACAAGGTTAGCACAGTAGAAAATATTTATTGCATAATTGTCTTCGACAATTTTATTTTTGTCTATTGTAACAACGCCGACAATTCGTTTCGATTCAGCAGCACCGATTGTAAGTAAGTGCGCAACTTCCTGGCCGTCATATATCTTAACTCTGTACCGTTCGAGATGTCTCTGCAGGCATTCGCTCATATATTTGCTCGTTTTGGGACCAGCAGAAGTTGCCCGTTCGTAAGGGTCGTTATCGGTTTTGTAGCCGCAGTAACTTCCTATTGGGTCGTGAGGGAAAGGAACGCCTACCTGAACCAGATGGTAAAATTCACGAAGTGAGGCAATTGCTTCAGCAAGCGCTAAATCGCCGTGGCAACACCCGGCAGCCATCAGACTTTTCGCAAACTCTTCGGCACTGTCAGGGACATCCGGACTTGTGCCCATTTTGTAATAGGTCTGCTTGTCGGAGCCGCTCATACGCGATGCGCCCAGGCCGATTCCCGCAGTTACTACGGCAATTCCTTCTTGCGGATTCTCAACCCCTTTTTGGCTCATAAATTCATAAAGGTGCACCGCGCAGTTCATCCCGGCTGCACCTGAGCCGACGATAATTGTGTTATACCGATGGATAGTGATTGTCTGATTAGCTATCCGTCTTGTCTCCATAGTCTATCCGCCCGTCAATCGAGATTGAAATTTCTGCCGGTAATCCGGCTTATCTGTTCGATGGAAGCAGTGGCAAAATCGAGAGCGGGGTATTTTTCCGCCCGCAGCTTATCTATCAATTGTTTAATCTTTGTCAGCTCCTGCGCTAAAAGACCGTAGTCCTGCTCGTCGATGATTTTCTTCATCGTAGCTTTTTCAACCATACTGAACGAGCCGCCCAGTACGAGAACGCCCACATCGATATAGTCGGGAATGTTACCGGCGTTCGTTCCGCCTGTGGGAACCAGACTGATGGTTTTATGAATAGCCGGGTCGATTGCCTTAACAAAGGCCGGGCCGCCCAGTTGTTTAGCCGGGAATATCTTGCAAAGATTCGCTCCCTTGGAAAACTGGCTGACAACTTCGGTAACACTGCCGCATCCCGGTATTATGGGTATCCTGCCGGCAAATCTTTTGAAGGTCTCATCACTGAAATTACCAGCCGAAACAAGATAGCACGCACCGGCATCGGCAACCTGTTGAACCGAAGGCAGCGGGTCTCCGCAGGATGCCTTACGGTACTGCGGATTGGCCTTATTGTAAACATCAAGCATTTCGGGTGAGTCAATTAAACTTGCCGAGCCTGCCACAAAATCCGGGAGCTCCTTACGCAGCAGCTCAAGTTTTTCCAAAGGTCTCTTTATGCGACAGGTTACTTCCATATTGTTGACACCCGCTTTTATAAGCGCCTCGGCCGTCTTAACGACGTCGAGCTTGTCCTGATTGAAAACGAGGACAAGGGCGTCTTTCAACAGTGTCGTGATTGTACTTTTGATATCCATTTTTACTCCGTTTCTCGTCGACGTGGTCACGAGTCACGTTACAGTCTTCGTAAATGAAAGCCGCCATCAACGTTGATTACCTGGCCGGTTGAAAAATCGAGCCTGCCCTCGGCGATGGCCCCGACGGCTTTTGCGACGTCTTCAGGCGTTCCCCATCGTTTAGTCGGCGTTAGTCCCTCTGCTATCAGCTTGTCATATTTGTCTTTGACGGCGCTGGTCATATCAGTTGCAATAATACCGGGGCTGATTTCAAATACGCCGATATTATACTCGGCCAGTCTGTCCGCGTACAGCTTCGTCATCATAGTAATACCAGCTTTGCTTATGCAGTATTCACCTCGCGCCGGCGAACTGGTGTACGCCGAGATTGAGCCTGTGTTTACAATCCGAAACAACCGCTCTGGATGTCGCTTTTTCTGCTCAATCATCCAGTTGGCCACCTGCTGAGTCAGGAAATACGGTCCCTTAAGATTTATTCCCATTACCCTATCGAAGCTCTCCTCGGTCGCCTCAAGAATGTCCATCCGCTTTAGGGGGGCAACGCCGGCATTATTCACCAGGAAATCAGCCCTGCCGAACCTGCTTTTAGCCAGAGCAACAAGCCGGCTCCGGTCCTCCGCACTGCTGATATCGCCCTGCAAAAATTCGCACCGTGCGCCAAGGTTTTCAACCTCTTTTTGTGTCTCCGGCGGGGTCTGCTGCACACGGTTAATTACCAGGTTATAACCGAGTGATGCAAGCTCTACTGCAATGGCTTTTCCAATACCACGACTTGCTCCGGTAACTATTGCCACGGGTCTATCGGTCATTTTTCAAATCCTTACTTTTGCAAAAACTGTTCTATCTCTTTTGCAGCCGCCATTCCGTCTGCAACAGCCGCAACTACCGTCGACGGCCCTTTTACAAGGTCGCCTCCGGCAAAAACTCCCGGCCTCGATGTCGCCAATGAATTTCCTCTTGTTTGAATAAGACCGTTTCTCAATTCCACACCCGGAAGAATTTCATTAATCTCTTCCGCCGACTTCTGACCTATTGCCTCCACCACAATATCCATATCAAGGTCATAAGCGCTTGACTCTATTGCGTAAGGCCTGCGCCTGCCTGAGGCATCCGGCTCGCCCAATTTAGTCGGACAAACCTTAATTCCCGTCAGTTTCCCATCCTGAGAAATAAATCCAAGCGGCTGAGTCAATATCAAAAAATGCACCCCTTCGTTCATTGCCTGGTCGCGCTCCGCATCCCACGCGGGCATCTCTTCAAAGGAACGACGATATATGACGTAAGCGTCTCTGGCACCCAGCCGTCTGGCGGTAACCGCCACATCCATAGCGGTATTGCCGCCGCCTATCGCTGCCACGCATTTATCTGCAACATCCAACCTCCCCGGCTCTTTTGCCACCGAAAGAAACTCCATCGCATTCCATAAACCGTCGATATCCTTATCACTACTGCTCACTGATTTTGGCAGGCCCATACCGATAAAGACAGCGTCAAATCCTTCTTCTATAATCGTATCCAGATTGAAATCGGTGTCTAATTCTTTGCCAAGACGCTTTAATAACCCGCCTTCAGGCACATCGCCAAATATAGCTGTAATTTCATTATTCAGTGAACCACCTGCCTTCTCCGGAGGGACCACTGATTCTATCATTCCGCCAAACTCGGCGCTTCTATCAAAGACTGTTACGGTGTGTCCCGCTTCGAGCAGTCCAGCGGCACAAGCCAAACCAGCCGGCCCGGCGCCAATTATAGCCACATTCTTGCCGGTTGTTGCCTCAGGTATTCGCAGTTTTGACCAGCTGTTCCTGTTGGCGGTCTTGGCCAGATACCTTTGTATATCAGCAATCGGCACAGGGCCGTCGCCGATAAACCTTTGCAAACAGTTACCCTCACATTGCTGCTCGACCGGACACAGCCAGGCACAGACCTCAGGAAATACATTCGCTTCTCTTATTACTTCGTAAGCAGCACGGTCATCGCCATCAAGGAATAAGCTGATGAATTTCGGTATGTTGACACCGGCGGGACAGCCCAATTGGCACGTAGACTCCTGGCACTGCCGGCACGCCGATGCAAGCCGCAGAAGATTATCTCTGTCGCTCATCCTCCCGTGCGCAAATATAGGCCCATATACTTCATTGTCGCGCACCACGCACCCTGTCGTTCCGCCGTCGCGCATTATCTCCGTGCACGCACTACAAGCCACACAAACCTTGCCTGGCTCGAGCCGACCCCTGGTAATAATATCTCTGGCAAAATCCGGATATGCAAACGCCATCCGCCCGGCACCGACCAAGGTAACCAGCCCATTTGCTTTGGTTGCCGCTGCCACATTGGGTAACAGTGTCCTTAGCCAGCTATAGCCCGTGCCGACAACTGCTATCCCAGGACGAATTTCTTTCACAGCCGAGTCCGCAGAGCTCGCAGAGTTTAATTTATGGTTTTTCGTTTTTAATTTTACATCTAATTTTTTCTCTGCGCTCTCGGCGCTCTCTGCGGTTAATTCTTTGTAGGGAAATTGCTTTTGAATTTCTCCAGCCAGATTGATGAGCCTGCTTACTCCCACGAGCGGATGTTCCGGCTCTTCGTATCCGCCGACTATCGGCTCATTGAAAGGCCTACCCACGTGCGGGTTGTAATACGGGTTCGCTGCCGTGATGTTAATCATCTTAACGCCTCGCTCGGCCAGAAGGGCGATTAGCTTCTTCGGCTCTGTCAAATCCGGCTTGGTGTAATCATCTTTATCAACCCCCCATCCATAAGGATACGGTATAGCGTCATAAATACCAAGTCTCGTAACCACCGGCGTCTCTTCGCCAAGCTCTTTATGAATCTTATCAACAACATCCAGCACAAATCTAATTCGGTTCTCAAACGAGCCTCCGTACTTACCCTTTCTGTTACGGCAGGCAAAAAGCTCATTTATCAAATATCCGTGACAGGATTTTACATCTACCGCATCAAACCCAACTTCAAACGCCATCTTCGCTGTCTTAACATAAGCATCCTGAAGCTCATCAAGATATTTGTCGGTCAGGATAGGCCAATCGTCCGGTATTTTACTTTTTGCGTTCCGGTTGGGTTTTTCCTGTGGGACTAAAGCATCCCGATAGGGGCAGCGCCCGAGAATCAATGGATGAGCAACGCCTCCCGGCTTGCTGTATCGGCCCGAATGGGTTAGCTGCGCCACGATAATCGGCCTATGGCCGGGAAGTTTTAAGCTTAAAGTTTTAAGTTTAAAGTTTCCTGCCACTTCTCGTATCATCTTAATCATTGCACGGAAACTATCTTTACTTTTTTCATTAAGCCACAATTGTCTCGGATTAGCTCTGCCTTCGGGCACAACCGCTGTCGCCTCAGCCCAAATCAGGCCTGCTCCGCCGGCGGCAAATCTTTCATATCGTCGCAAGGTTAGTTTGCCCGGCCGGCCCTGCGAATCGCCGTCGCAGCCTTCCATAGGGTGCACCGCAAGCGAATTCGGTATAACCAGTCCACCCACCTGCACCGGCTCAGTTAGAATTGAAACATCCTCTATGGCGTCAACAGGGACATTAAGCTGACAGCTCAATCGCTTCAAATCTTCAATTCCGCTTAGCTTAAACTCCCACATTTTCCTGTCTCTTTTTCTGGTACGGTCCTGATTTGAAAAAAATTTCATAAGTGATAATTATAATAACGAAATAAGCAAAAATAAAGTGGATTGACAGTAAAACTTTAATCTATGTAGGGTGTGCAAAATTTATTTTTGCACACGCGGGAAAACTGCTTAAAAACAAACAATGGACTATAACGCCCAGCTAAGCCGATCGCTTTAGCCGGTTGTTCGCAGGTCATTGTTTCTGAAGCTCAATCACACCGGAAATCAGTTTCCAGCATGCCGGCTCATCATCCTCATCCCAGTCAGACGGTTTGTAAGGCATACCTAAGCTCATGGTTAGAAAGCAAGACGACGAAGGCTTATGGCCGCTGTTCAGCCTTTCGAAGTAAACTGGGTCAGTAATTCCAACCTCGAGTTCTCGGCCACCTGACAAGATTGTTCCTTTCCAACTGGGCTTATCCGTGGGTTTCCTCCGAGCGTCGCGGACTTTGAAGCTGTCGACACGGATCAATTGCAACGTCACACGCTTCTCAAACGGTTTTTGCTGGAGCTCTCTGGGTGTTACGTATTTTCTGTGGTTGTGAAGCACGTAGTATGGTCGTTTTGCATACTTCTCGATATCCTTGGGCGTCATCTTGCCTCGTTGATACCATCGCCCCGGCAAGATGGTCCTGTTCTCGCTCTCAAAGCCAAAATCTGGTCCAGTTGAATCCAGCGGGATTTCTAATACATCGAGTAGTGCCGGGAAATGCCCACCAAGTTTCATAGACGTTTCGGGAACGCGGCCATCATCCAGACCGGTTACAGGGCGGACCCACTTTCCTGTGTCGAGGTCAATCCCTGCGAGACACCAATCGTGGTGTTTCCATGAATTGGCCAGAACAACTATGCGCGCCATGGTCATAGGTGAATCACCTCAATGTTACCTAATTGCTCCTGGAGGTGTTCAGCTACGAGACGACGATGGCAATGCTCCGGGGTGTGTTCGCTACAAAGAAGACAGTCGTTTTCACGAAGTGCGTTGGCTGCTGTGTCGGCGAGCCTGCGCTTTGTCATCAAGTATCCAAACTTTCGTTCATATTCAGCCCAGGAGCCTTTCCTTTTCTTGAAGTCATCAAGGATGTCCTGTGTCGGTGCGAAATCCGGGATGTGCACATAGTCAATCCCTGCTATAGCATGAAGGAAGTATTTTAGGTCTCGCGCTTTTGCGAACCCAGCAATCTGGGACGTGTTATTGAGCCGTACATCAACAATACGACGCACACCTGCATTCTGTAAGTGCGTAAAGAATTCTTCAGCAGACTTCTTGGTAAAGCCAATAGTGAAGAGTTTCATGCTTCTACGGGCACCTTCTTGTATGCGATTTTTTCAGCTTGTAAATCGTACGCCTTCTCAATCAGGCCGGACATTGAGGTCAGGTCTCCAAATAGCCCTGGTTGAAGTTTGTGAAGGTTAATGAGCCTTTTCTCTGACATCTCCTGTCGTTCTTCTGTACCATCTCCTAAGATGTGAGTTATCTTCAAGTCTGGACAGATCCTTTTCAATTCGCGACATACCAGTATCGTTCTGTGGCATGTTATGGGGTCGGATTCCGAACACATGAGGGCAACTCTGTAATGTTCAACTCCCTGAAAGACTATCTCTAATCCACGCTGGAAAGTTGACAAATGGGCGATTCGATCGTACTTTGCCTGACCGTCAATGTAGCAATCATCTTCAGATCGTTGTGCGCCTAATTCCCTGCCCAGGAATATGTAGTCAATGTTGGCATTTCTCAAGGCACTATCGAGCACGTCCTTATTAAAATGAGGCGAGTATTTGCTGTAGGGACTGGATCGGACATCGGCTATGGTGGAAACCTGATGTGCCAAAAGTAACTCGAGGAAATGGTCGAGTGAGTGATTTGAGTGCCCTATGGTGAATAGTTCTTTCATTCTAATAGGCCTTTTTCTCTTCTTGTCGCTCCATTCACTTCTAACATAATAATATACAACACGATTTCCACTGATTTTATGCTGCCATTATGCCAATATCAACAAAATATTTCGCTACAAACCCACCCGGGGTAGGGTGTGCACCACACACCAAAAACTGCTTTTGAACCTTTATATTTCGGTCATTCGAAGTTGTTTAGGATTTAGAGCTTAGGGTTTAGGATTTAGCCGTTCGCCCCGGGCCTCTTTTTCTTATCGAATTGTAGTTTTGTTTTCAGGAACTTAGCTGTATAACTCTTTCTATTTTTGATAATTTCCTCAGGCCCTCCTGCTGCAACGACCCCGCCGCCGGCGTCACCGCCCTCGGGACCGAGGTCTATTATATAGTCAGCCATCTTGATAACATCAAGATTATGCTCGATTACCACAACGGTATTACCCATATCGCACAGTCGCTGCAGGACATTTAAGAGGTTATGAATATCGGCAAAGTGCAGCCCTGTGGTCGGCTCATCGAGCAGATACAGAGTGTGCCCCGTCGCCGCCTTGCCCAGCTCGGCGGAAAGCTTTACCCGCTGTGCCTCCCCGCCGGAAAGCGTCGTTGAGGCCTGACCCAACTGCATATAACCGAGACCAACATCATTGAGCGTCCGCAATATTCTGATAATCGTCGGAAAATTAGCAAAGAAATCAAGCGCATCTTCAATCCTCATATCGAGCACATCGGCGATATTTTTGCCTTTGTAGGTAACCTGCAGCGTCTCCGGATTGTATCTTTTGCCGTGGCACGCCTGACAGGTTACATAAACATCGGGCAAAAAGTGCATCTCAATCTTCTTCGTTCCCTGTCCGCGGCAAGCTTCACAGCGCCCGCCTTTAACGTTGAAGCTAAACCGCCCGGGCTGAAAGCCTCGAATCTTCGACTCTCGCACCATCGAAAACAGCTTTCTTATTACGTCAAAGACGCCGGTATAGGTCGCCGGATTGCTCCGCGGCGTCTTTCCGATGGGCGACTGGTTTATCT
Source organism: Phycisphaerae bacterium (assembly GCA_030603035.1). The sequence goes on from JAUVYQ010000076.1 coordinate 11,580, forward strand.
CTATAACCTTATCAATTTGCGAAGTGCCAAGAATGGTTCTGTGCCTGCCCGGCTTTTCGCGAGACTCATACAGCCGGCGCCTCATCGCCCTCAACAAAATCTGGCTGACCAAAGTACTCTTGCCGGAACCCGAAACACCCGTTACGCAGCTAAATACGCCAAGCGGAAATTTTACATCGATATCTTTAAGATTGTTCTCGGCAGCACTCTTGACCTCGATACATTTTTTCAGATTGTAACTTCTTCTCTTTATCGGCAGAGCTATCCTCTTTTTCCCGCTCAGATACTCGCCGGTCAGTGACTCGGTGCAGCCGATTATCGTCTCCAGGCTGCCCTGCGCAACAACTTCCCCGCCGTGCGCACCGGCGGCCGGCCCCATATCAATAATATGGTCCGCACTTTTGATAATATCCTCATCGTGCTCAACCACTATAACAGTGTTGCCCAGCCGGCTAAGCCGTCGCAATATCCCCAATAATCGCTCGTTGTCGCGCTTGTGCAGACCTATAGTCGGCTCGTCAAGAACGTAACAAACTCCGACCAGACCACTGCCAACCTGTGTGGCCAGGCGAATTCGCTGGGCTTCTCCAGCGGAAAGAGTGCTGCTCATACGGTCCAGCGTCAAATACTCCAGCCCAACATCAATCATAAATTTCAGTCGTGCCTTTATTTCCTTTAATACCTGAGCGGCAATCAACGACTTTTCTTTGTCCAATTTCAATTTATTGAAAAACGCTAAAGCCTTTTCAACACTCAATGAGGTCAATTGATGTATATTTTTCCCCCCTACGGTCACTGCAATAGCTTCCGGCCGAAGCCGGGTGCCTTTGCAGCTCCGGCAAGGCAGCTCTGAAAGAAAGCTGTGTAATCTGGCCTTGACATATTCACTGGTGGTTGTCTTCCACCGCCGGGCAAGATTCGGGATAACCCCTTCAAAGCACAAACCGTATTCCCGCTCGTCAGCCGTGGTCGTGCCGTACATCAGAATCCTTTTTACCTCTGCCGGTATTCGCTCAAACGGTATCGATTTACTGATGCCCATATTCCTGCAGAACCTTTTAATCAGCCGGTTATAGAAAATATTCATTCTTTTG
>JAUVYQ010000304.1 GCA_030603035.1 Phycisphaerae bacterium
GCTGCACAAAAGGTCGGTAAGGATGGATTTGTAATTGGCGTTGATATGACACCTGAGATGATAACCAAAGCCCGAAACAGTATCAAAAAGTTTACTGAAAAAACAGGCCTTTCAAACGTTGAGTTTCGTCTGGGTGAAATCGAGCATCTGCCGATTGAAGATGAAACTATGGATGTGGTTATTTCCAACTGCGTTATAAATCTTTCTCCCGATAAACCCCAGGTCTGGCGAGAGATTGCAAGAGTTCTAAAACCAGGCGGACGGGTTTGCGTCTCTGATCTGGCGCTGCTGGAACCACTTCCGGAAAAAGTAAAGGAATCGGCTGCTGCTTTGGTCGGCTGTATATCGGGCGCTGTACTGGTAAATGAGACAGAAGCAATGATTAAATCGGCTGGGCTTGTTAATATTAAACTTATACGCAAATCATATAATGTGGACATCATGGATGGGTGCAATGACCAGCTTTACAAAGCTGTTAGTGAAACTCTTCCTAAGGGCAAAAAACTCAGTGACTATGTGGTAAGCATGGACATTACTGCTTTGGAAAGAAAACAAACTCTTCGCAAAAAGGATTGAAAATGATCGATTCAAAAATAGAAGAATTGATTGCCATTGGCGCATCTGTTTCCGCCAATTGCCAGCCGTGTGTAAAGTATCATGTGAACAAAGCTCGCGAAATGGCAATTGATGAAAAAGAAATCCAACAGGCAATAGAGGTCGGCAAAATGGTAAGAAAAGGCGCTGCTGACCAGATGGACAAACTTGTCTCGGCGGTAGTTAAGGCATAAGAAAAAGTCGCAATCAAGAACAGGAGTTAAAACGGTGACAGAGGAGAAATATATTACGAAACAGCCGAAGGGCTTAAATGTCTTTGAGAGATATCTTACGATATGGGTAATTCTCTGTATTGTAGGTGGTATTGTCCTGGGCAAGTTCGCCCCAAGCTTTGCCGAGTATCTTGATGGTTTGGCAATTTATGTCAACAACGCCCCTGTTGTTTCAATACCTATTGCAGTCTGTTTATTTTTTATGATGTATCCGATTATGGTAAAGATTGATTTTGCCGAGGTCGTTAAGGCGGGTAAGACCATCAAGCCGGTAGGGCTGACTCTGTTTATCAACTGGGCTGTTAAGCCCTTTACGATGTATGCCATATCGATTCTGTTTTTGGGAGTTCTGTTCTATGGTTTTATTGGGTCGGAGGCAACTGATATAGTTAAATTGCCGTTGGGTGCCGCTGCGGAGGTTGGTGAAAAATATGGTGATGGTGTCGTAGTTATGGTGAACAATGCTAAAATGCTTGAGGTGCCGCTCTGGCGAAGTTACCTGGCCGGCTGCATCCTTCTTGGAATCGCACCGTGCACTGCGATGGTTCTGGTCTGGGGATTTCTTGCGCAGGGCAATGATGGACATACGCTGGTTATGGTGGCCATCAATTCACTTATGATGCTCCTCTTGTATGGGCCGTTAGGAGGCTTTTTGCTTCGTGTCGGTCGGCTGCCCGTGCCTTGGCAGGCGCTGCTTTTGTCTATAAGTGTGTATGTGGCACTGCCTTTAGTCGCTGGTTATTTTTCCCGCAGATTGATAATAGCATACAAAGGCGAACAGTGGTTTAAGAACAAATTCCTGCACTTTTTGACGCCGATTACGATAGTGGCGCTGCTTGTAACGCTCGTTTTGCTGTTTAGTTTTAAGGGGCAAACGATTTTATCGAATCCACTGACTATACTGT
>JAUVYQ010000317.1 GCA_030603035.1 Phycisphaerae bacterium
TAGTACTGGCTGTCTGACCTCTTGTAGTACGCCTTGCCGTTGAACGCTCCGCCGAGGACATAATTGCACTGGCAATCCGGTACCGGGTCGGGGTCACAAGTGACAAAGTACTTCGGCAGTAATCCACTGATGATAAACGATGGTGCGTGGAACTTGTTGCTTGCCCGACCATCCAAGCGAAGGACAGTAGCTCGGCACCAGACTTTCTGAGTGTTCGTCAAGGTGAACGGTGCAAGCATCGTCTGCGGTGAAGATACTCCAGTGGTATCGACTCCTGCGATAGCAGCAGCTACTCGCCATGGACCGCCAAAGTAGTTTCGCGTATGCAGCTTAGGCATGCCCATCTCAATGAGCAGATAAGCACCTGTCTCGAGGGCCCACGGCTTTGTGATGTCAAAGAAAACATTCAGAAGCTGTGACGAACCATCACCTGCAACTGCTAAACTTTCGTCAGCTTCCGGCAGTGCCTGAATTTCAGGGCCCGGCTCGATGAGCGAACCACCTGCAGCAAATCGTGCAGCGTTGCTGCGAATAAAGTGGTTAAAACCGGTAAGGTGAATCGGCTCTCCAAGTTTGTTGTTTGCTATGACGGCAGCAGCGTAGGCGTCCCATGCACCTCTCTCAGCGTCACTCATAGCGTCAGTATGCCAGTACTCAGCAAGCACCTGGATTCTAACACGGGCCTCACACTGACGGTCGGACTTCGGATCGACGGGTTTCGTTCGGGGACGAACGTAGTGCCCGAACCTGTTCTTGCTAAAAGTGTTTCCTGCAATAGAGCCACGTGCGTCAATGACTCCACCGCCAAGCCTTACTAACATGATAGACTCCTTTCTCAAAAATTAAACCAAAACAAAAAAAAATGCCCCGATACTACATTGTGCACCGGGGCTGGCAGATACTCTTACCAATACCTGTCTTTTCCAATTACCAGAAATAGCCGGATTCCAGCGATTTGTCAAGAAAAAAAACATTCAGGATTGGCTGTGCTGCGTTAAGTGACAGCAAGGCATAGTTTTATACCCTTGAAAATCTTTATTCTTGGGCCAATAAAATTAGCCTGGTCAAATTAGCCTGGTCAGCGATTCCCCACACACCCCCTCACAGGGGTTTGAGTTCATCACGATCGTATTTGATTAAGATCTTGACTTCATGGGAAGTGTTGCAAAAGAAAAGAGTGCGGATATTGGTTGTGGATATCGTGCGCTCACACTTTAACGGCTCAACCGGACAGAAGCCGTAATCGTGTGCGATGATGTGCGCTTGTTGTTCGGTTATTTTGTCTTCTTTTTTTGGCATTTAGAACCTCGGACACTCAGCTTGACATTCCTCGATCGTATCATAAGGACCCATAACACAGATAAGTTTTTGTGCATAGTTGCCGATGTCCTTACAAAGATTCCAATACGGACCGCATTCGTGCCCCTCAGAGAGCCACCATTTAATTTCAGCACCGGAATGGGGACATCTTATCAATTTGTCGAAAGGGTCGGTACAGTCTGTAGCAGTATGACCGCCTTCACCGTATTGGTGCATCGTGCAGCAATAAAACTTATCGTCGATTAACTCTGCAAATTCTGGAGGGACCGGTGTACCCATTTCAGCGTCACCTTTAATTTTTAATTAAGGCTACCCTT
>JAUVYQ010000117.1 GCA_030603035.1 Phycisphaerae bacterium
CAATGCCGCCCGCTTGCTGAGCAATTACTTTAGCGGTTATTTATTTTGGGGCGTTTTCCTAAAAGCCGTATCCGGCCTGTTTAAGCTGCTCTTCCGTTGGCAGGGTGGTGTAGGTCTCACCTCTTGGGCCGATATAAACAATGCCCTGTTTTCTCAGCGTTACGGGGGTACTGGACCCGTTGCTGTTGGTAATGTTGACCGTAACAGTGTTCATGTCCTGCCGGAGAGCGTCTATTTCGGCTTTTGTTTTTTTCTTGTCCTGTTCGCTGCCTATCATATAGCCGGCGCCGCCGCCTATTGCTGCTCCTATCAATGTTGACTCCGTATCGCCGCCTATCGCCTGACCAGCGCCGGCGCCGACCGCTGTACCGATAAGAGCGCCGGTTTGAGCATCGCTCTCACAGCCGGCAACAAATGCCAGACCCACCCAGGTTCAAGAACCCGGGCCACCCGCGTCGGGTCTGAAAGCGTCGCCGTACTTCTGCCACAGGCGGCGTGCCACCTCGACGCTGTCGCCGTGGGGTTTGGTCGGATAGGTTTCCTTCCCGCCGGCCCAATCCCGCTCCCACTCCCACAACTGCTGGCTGAAGGCCGCAGCATCGAACGGCTTGTCCTGCTGTAGGGCCGCGGCCAGTTTGTCGAGGTACCACTGCCAACGTTTCAGGTAATATCCGCTCAGCATGCCGGACCATTCCTTGTAGCAATAGTCGCGGAGGCCTTTTTCTTTGATGGAGCCCCAGATGGTCACCATGCGTCGGGCGTTCCATTCGAAATTCGCCCGCTCAGCGTCAGCGGTCCCCCAGCACTTGGCGTCTTCCAGGTAGGGGCCCAGCAGGAACTCCTGTCGCGTGGCGAGCAGCTCGTCGAGATCACGGATCAACTGGAGAAAGCGGTCGGACGCCTCTTTCAACGCCTTGCCGTCCTTGGCGCGATGCGCTGCGATAATCTTTCGGTGCAATTCGGTGGCGTGGTTCGAGAGCACCTGGCGGGCGACGTTGACCAGGTCGAAGCGGTACGGGTCGCCATCTTTCAGCTCGTCAGCGGCCTCGAGCAGCAGTCGCCACGCCTCGGCCAAACGCGCGTTGTCGTAAAGCTTGTCCCGTGCCGGCTTTAACGATGGGACGCGGCCGATGATGTAGTGGTTTGGCCATTCCATAGGCCGCAGTACGGGATGCACAGTGCTATTCAAGATCATCCAGGCCGCCTCGGCATCGGCGTTCGCCCGGCCGTATCGGTGCCAGGCGTAGTCGCGCAGCCATTGCTTCAAGTCGACCGGTTCGTCACGCCAGGCCATCTCGAACATCAAGTCGTAGACGACCGGGTTGTAACCGAGCCCCTCGTTGACGAGGCCGGTTTCGTTCGCGCGGCAGACAGGTCGGTGATGATTTTTTGCATGTCTCCACCGAGATTGACTCTCCAGCCGAAGTTCTGGATGTTGCAAAACAACCATGGCTTTCCGTAGAATGCCTTCGTGCGGCTCCATTGCGGTCCCGTCTCGCAGAACAGGTCCAGACATAGCATCCGTTCATGCGGCGTCGCATCGAGAAACGCTCGAATGCGATTTTGACGCCAGAAGTCCCGCTGGTGCCTGAACTGCCACGTCTGCAAGACCCACACCGCATCTGGATCGCTGTTGGTCATCCCGCTGCAGATCGCCCGGCTCAGGTCGGCCAGGTACTTCGGCTCACCGCTGGGCGGCATCTGCTCGACGAAGGGGTCGGCCGCGTACAGATGATCGGTGCCGAAAAGCTTGATCTGTTCTTGCATGTACATTTCCGCGATCTTCGCAAACAACGGATCCAGCGGATTGAGCAGGTCTGTCTGCCATCCATCCTGCCATGTAACCTTGTCGAGCTTGGCGTCGGGAAAGTTCTGCCGGACGGCCGGCGGCACGTGGCCGGTAAAGCCCTGCAGGACGGGCGTCATGCCCAGCTCGCGCTGGCGGGCGAGGATCTTCTGCTGCAACTTGACGTGGCGGTCGATCCAGCTTTGCGGCAGCGGCCCGCCAAAGCCGTCCAGGCAGCCCATCCAACTGAACGGCAAGTACGGCGGGCCAGCCAGGAACGCGGTGATCTGCTGCTCGCTCAGTCCCAGCCGCCTGCACACGGCCTGCCACACCGCCTCCTGCCCCGTCACCGCCAGCGGCATGTTCACGCCGTTGAGCGCCATCCAGTCGATTAGCCATTCCCACTGTTGCCAATCCCAGAAAGGCATTGTGAAGCCGAAGCAGCAGTAGTTCAGAAAGTAGCGGTGCCGCGCCCAAGCGGCCCGGCGGACCTTTGCTTCCACCTTCGGCAGCGGCTTCGGCAGTTCCAACCGCGTGCCGCACCACGAGACGTGGCAGCGGCAATGATACTTCAGGTACCAGTTCAGCCCGGTGGCAATCGCCACGCCGGTGTTGCCGCGGATGACGATCTTCCCCTCGGCGCTTTCGATCTCGAAGACATACTTGGCAGTATCAAAAAGTTGGTAGAGGACGAAACCGCAGGTAATCCATCTTCGGATGATCGTTGGGTCAATCGGACAAGCCGTAAATTAGCCGCGGCGATGGGAAAACTTGGGCACGATATTTCACATGTAACCATGATTCGACTCTTAAAAAAACTGGACTGAGCCTGAAAGCGAATCGCAAACGTTTTACAGGTCCGCCTCATCCTGATCGCGATTGTCAGTTTCGCTATATTTCGAGACAAAAGGGGCTGTTTTTCCTGAACAACTTGCCCGTAATCAGTGTCGATACGAAACACAAAGAGCTAATCGGTGATTTTAAGAACCCCGGCCAAACATGGGTTCGAGAACCTATTGAAGTCAATGCACACGATTTCCCGCAGGATGCTTTGTGCAAGGCGGCCCCTTATGGTGTGTACGATGTGGGCCGCAACGATGGATTTGTTCATGTCGGCCTTTCATCCGACACGCCCCAGTTTGCCGTTGATTCCATCCGGCAGTGGTGGCTCACTTACGGCAGGAAACATTATTGTCAGGCGAGCGAACTACTGATCCTTGCTGATGCGGGTGGCAGTAACGGCTATCGTTTGCGGCATTTCAAGAAGCAGCTTCAAGAGAAAATCGCCGATGCATTCAATTTAAAAGTAACGGTATACCATTTCCCCCGCGGTGCATCAAAATGGAATCCAGTGGAGCATCGACTTTTTGGCCCGGTCAGTTGCCATTGGGCAGGCATTCCATTACGGAGCCTGGAATTGTTGTTACGACTAATCCGCACGACTGTAACGGACAGCGGTTTGAAAGTCTGTGCTCGCTTGACTCGCAAAATATATCGAATAGGCATCCGTGTAAGTGATGCCGAGATGAAATTGCTTAATCTACGAAGACACAAAGTCTGCCCACAATGGAACTACACAATAGAACCATACCAGCAAGAATGAAACGTTATTTATTTACAAGTCATTAGGTCAGAATCGGGCGATTGTTCAGAAGGGCAACTTCAGAGCCCATACCGGTTTGAAGAGCTTGGCCTCGGTCCAATGGGAGCCGCCGACGGTGCCGAAGTGCTCATCCCGGAATCCGCCGGCAACATAAAGGGTGCCGTCGATGACTCCCGCCGCCCCGCAGCAACGTCCTTCCGGCAGCGGCGGCAGTTCGCCGAACTGTTTGGTCTTCATGTCGAGATACCAGACCTTCTCGGTTCTCAAATCGGGCATATCTCCCCATTTTCCCGGCGGCTTTCCGCCGGCAATGATCAGACGCGATCCAGAAACGATGTGGCTGGAATGCTGAGTGAGAGTCCACCTACTCCGGATAGGGCGCTTCACGTCCTGCTTGATCCACGTATCGTGGACGATATCGTACTGCAACACGCCGTCGGCGTATCCAGTGTCTCCCCATTTTCCGTCGATAACCCTCTGGCCGTAAATCACATAGATCTTCCCGTTGTAGTAGCCCTGGTTAATGAAATGGGCATCCGGTTCCGGGAAGTCGGCTATGCGGGTGTAGGTGTCTTTCTCGGGATCGTAACGGTAACATTCCACCATGGGATCCGCGTATCGCGACTCCATGCCGCCATAGATGTAGATGAAGTCACCCACCGCCGTCGCCGCACAGACAGTGCGAACCCGGGGCATTTTGGCGATTTCCGTCCAGGCATCTTTATCGGGGTCGTAGACGAAAGCTCGAGCGGTCGACTCAACGTTAATGCCCTTGCGATCACCGCCGAAGATGTAGATCTTTCCGTTCCAGACCGCCACTGCCGGCCATGCGGCCTTATCGGGAAGCGGAGCCTTCTTCGTCCACGTATCGGTTGCCGGGTCGTAGACCTGATGGGCGTTGGACGCCCCGCCGCCGATCGTGCAGCCGCCGATGACGTGAAACTTCTTGTTCAGCACGGCGCCGGAACATCCAATCTGCGGCACGGGAATGTCCGCAAGGATCTGCCACTTGAGTTTCCCGTCCGGCGCCTTTGCAGCCGGCTCCTCCGCCCGAACCGAACATGCGCCGATACAAAACGCCGCAACCAACGCTATTACCACATTGTACACTACTCGCTTCATCGCATCTTCTCCTTTCATGTGTTCATCGTAACTGTTCACGGGTATTTTGACAATATTGAGTAACACACCCAACATCAAAATACCCAACCTTTCAATATACTTTATAACACACAATAACACACACATCTGTTGCAAGTCAACAGAATAATGTAATAATGTCTATTTGTAACCTTCCACAGGGTCAAAATGTCATTTATTCTTTTAGGGGTATTCACTTGACTCAAGGACAATTGTTGTAATCTCTGGAACAAGAAGATGTTACGTCAAAACAGTTTTTTGGTAACAACAAGTCACAAAGCATTATATAGCAACGAGTTATATCATATTCACTTGAGTCAATTGTATACCCTTATTCTTTATTAGAGCGTTTTTTATTATTTAGTCAAGCTTTCCCCCCTTTTTTTTGCGATTTTTTTCCAAATAGTCGTACAAATCGCCCATAACAGCTCAAAATCAGCATACTTACCCCGTGAACGGTTACTATATAATCTCCTTCCTTATCTTCTTAATAAGGCTTCTAATTACTGTAACCATTCACGGGTGTTTTAAACGCATTGGGTAACGCACGCAATGTTGAAATACTCAAATTTCCTTTTATTGTACACTATATCATATCTCAAACTGTCAGTAAAGTCAAATCGTAACCGTTCACGGGTATTTTGATAGTATCAAGGAACACACCCAATACCCAATCTTTACTTTACATTCACTTTACGCCTTCCAGCGACGCTCTCTATTCATTTTTCCTGATAATATATTTTTTGCGATAATCGTATCTTCTCTAACCTGAAAGTCAAACATCCCTGCACAGATGAAATCGGCGCCGTTTTCGTAAGCGTACTTGAAGGCTTTGCTCGGATGGATGGCTCCCGCAGCCATAACCTTAAAAGCAATCCATGGCTTGTCCACTTTTTTCATAAACTCGATAGTCTCTTCTGCTCTGGTACACCAGGCATTATCATGATACGCTTTACTGCCAATCTGAAATTTGCCCCAACTTTCTTTTCTTGGATTATAGGACCAATAATCCGGACTATGTAAAGTTTTCATATAAAAGTCAGGTTCTAATCCCGCCTTTTCGCATGCGATAGGCACCTCTAATGAATGACCGCCGATACCTGCAACTAATCCATTTTCTTTAATAAATTCGAGACACTTTCCGAGAAGGTCGACACGTTTTCCTCTGACCCAGCTGTCTCCAACACCGCCCTGTATATAAATTGCGACAGCCCCATTATCAATGGATTTTTTTAGATTGGTTTTTATGTCATTTACTTTTGGGTGGCCTTCTGCAATCCATTGCATTTCTCCGCCTCTTTCTTTCCAATATTTATTGATAACTCTAGCGGGATGATCCCTAGGGTCTGATAGAAAAGTATTTATGCCCATTTCTTCACATATTTCGAAAGTTTCCAGAACTTTCTCATCTGTATTATAGTTTCTCATTAACGAACCTACGTAAATCAAATCTCTGTCATGGGCCCAGCCTCCAATCAGATTACCGCCGCAGATTAACCTGCTAATTTTAAGATTACCAATCTTACCTGTCGGCAGGCCTTTAATATCGCCTTGCGGCAATTTCGCATTCGGGCTGGTTTTGTCCTTTTGCTCTTTTGCCAATAAAGTTTTCTCTCCAAGACTCAAACCTAATGTAGCACCTGTAGAGGTAATAATAGATTTTTTCAGAAAACTGCGGCGATTCACATTTCCAGACAGTATGAAGTACCTCCAAATATCTTTCTTTGTAACCGTTCAGGGGTAATTTGAATGTATTGGGCAACACACCCAATATCAAATACCGAATCTTTAATATTCAATTTACTTTATAAATAACACACATCAGGCGGTAAGTCAACTAAAAAATACGGTTTTTTTAAATTTTTTTAAATTTTTTTCAAGCAGATACCCGCATTCGCCCGATAATAGCTGTTGTAAGTGTCTTAAGGACAGAAATTGACATCTAAACGAGAACAATTCTATAAAAGACGTATCGCAGAACTCGAAGCTCAATTGAAGCAACGCGATGAGCGAATCGCAACTCTTGAGCAGCAAGTTGCCGAACTTCTTAAAGCCAACGAAGCTCTTGTCAAGCAAAACGCTGAACTTGCCGAGCAGATTGCTAAACTTTCCAGGAATTCGTCTAATTCTTCCAAGCCACCATCGAGTGATATTGTTAAGCCACCAAAACCCAAACAGTGGGACGGACCCCGTCGTCAAGGCGGTCAATCTGGGCATAAAGGCTTCAACCGACAACCATTTGGGCCAGAGCGAATTGACAAAACGGTGGAGTTTCACGCTGGTTGTTGCCACTGTGGTTATAAAGGCCCCGGTAAGCCAATTGATAAGCCGAAGATTCAGCAAACAGTCGAGCTTCGTTCGGACCCTGCCATCGTTACCGAATATCGTTTGTATGGCTATATCTGTCCCGAATGCGGACGAATTGTCCAGGCTAAATTGCCTGCTGGTGTTATCGAAGGTCAACGGCACAATAGTCAGCGATTTCTTCAGCGCTTATGTCAAATATGCCAATAAAATTCAGTCCGCCTTTGGCGGATCTGGCTCATTTGATTCGGGACATCAAATTTCTTACGACTCTGCCTGATGAAGGCGACAAACGCTTCGGACAAGGTCTGTTGGTTGATTTTAATGGGCTTTTTCACATCTGGCATCTTCGGGACAAAATCCCAAAGAACAGGTTCGACCGAATTATGTCCAAAATCAAAAACCGGATATTGACCGTGGCAAAACAACAAGATTTGCCGCCGAAGTCGGCTGCAATTTCTAAACGCTTTTGCAAGCATGGCGATGCGATGTTTCGGTTCCTGTTTGACCCTGCTGTGCCCCCAACTAACAACGCCGCTGAGCAGAGCCTTCGCCAGTCGATTATTGACCGACGGATTACACAGGGCAGCCGCTCCTTGATGGGCCGACAGTGGAACGCGCGTATCTGGACGGTCCTGGCTACCTGCCGAAAGTAAGGCCGGTCCAGTTGGCAATTCCTCCAAAACGCCCTGTCTGCCCATTATTTCCAAAGTCCTACTCCATCGCTTCTATCTCAGACCATCTAAAAGGCCTGAACGGTTACAAAATATGATTCACCCTCAACACTTTGGGGTTATACTGTAAGCCGAATCTATGGACTATAATAATAGATGCAGCGGGCTTTGTCCAATAACAATTTGACAACCGACTATTAATTATTGATAATTGACTATGCTTTGTAGAAAACATCAGGCTGGAGACCATCATTGCGAGCTGTTTTCCTTTTGTCATTGCGAGCGCAGCGAAGCAATCTCGAAAATCGTATTTCATATACCATATTGACGAGCAACAGGCAACGAGCAACGTATTATTGCTATAACAGGGAGGTTTTAAGATACCTCAGCTAAAGAGACAGCTTGGTTCCCTTGATGTATTTGCCGTGGCAGCCGGCGCTATGATAAGCTCGGGCTTATTTGTTTTGCCTGCCATTGCTTACGCAAAAGCCGGCCCCGCAATTGTCTTGTCCTATTTCTTCGCATCGGTTTTGATGATTCCCAGCGTTCTCAGTAAGGCCGAATTGGCCGCCGCAATGCCGCAGGCCGGGGGAACATATTTCTTTGTCGAACGGAGTTTAGGCTCGATTTGGGGGGTGTTCGGCGGATTGGCAAGCTGGTTCTCCCTCGCATTAAAAAGCGCCTTTGCCATTATCGGAATGGCTGTGCTTATCGAGGTTGTAATACAGCGCCTCTTTCCCACCCAGCTAACCCAGTGGCACCTCAAAGCAATAGCCGTCGCCTGCTGCCTCGGATTTACCACCCTCAATATCGTAAGCGTCAAACTAACAAGCAGATTTCAGGTT
>JAUVYQ010000070.1 GCA_030603035.1 Phycisphaerae bacterium
GGGGCACAGCCCGCTGTCAGAAACAGTGAACAAATTACAGCAGTCGCTAACCCAGCCCCTCCGAGGGGCGGGGCTAACCAACTGAAAATCTTATCCGACATCATCATTTAGTCTCCCTATAAATTTTGATATTGCGGCGAACCGGGAACAAACCCGTTCAAATTGTAATTATACAATCTGTCTCTCTAAAAACAACCAAATTTTATTTATCCCGGATTGATTTCGTATCTCGTGAAGCGTGAAGCGTATCTCGCCATTTGAGGCCGGCAGAGCCGGCATTTTTTTGATATTGACGGATTTTGGTTTGATGGGAATTGCGGGGGCGGAGGGAAAATTAAAGATTAAAATGTAAAATGCAAAATTGTGGAGGCCCTTCGGGCGGATTTTTAGAATTGACGGGAATTGCGGGGTCGGAGGGAAAATTAAAGATTAAAATGAAAAATGCAAAATTGCGGAGGCCCTTCGGGCGGAGCTTTGACTAAAGCAACAATCAAAATGCAAAACCACAGTGAAAATTTCAAAAGAAAAACAGGACTTGACGGATTGGAATTTTTCGGGCATTGTGGATAGGGCATAGTATTTAGTGAATAGTATTTAGTTGACGGATTAGAAAAATTCCGGGTGGTGTATAGCCACATAGAGCACCGAGAATTAAATAGAAAACTCCGGTTGACTAAATTGGCAACAAAAAGTCCGCCAGACTGACGGCGGATAAATGTTGTATATTATTATGTTCTATGGGAGAATGAAATGAAAACAATTCCTTTGACCCTGCTCTTTGCTCTTCTGTTGGTCGGATGCATGGGTGGCGATACTGAGCCACAGTCCACTTCAGAGCCCTCACCCTCGGCGTCTATGGCATCACGCTGGCTTCAAACTTGTGTGGTCGAGCTGGGTCGTAATCAAGCAAATGAAGTCCGCTGGTTTAATGGCATCGGGGCCAATGACGTTGTTCTGATTCCGGGGAATAACGTAGTTGAGGATATCCTTGAAAGATGCCAAAAGATATCCCCTCTCTCTGATGCGGAGATTCCATTCTACAGAAACTGGTTGAAGGAACGTATCTCCGAGATACAGGCTATCAGACCAGGAATCGGGCGTGCAGATGTGGATCAGTCGCTGCTTCAAAATGGAGGTATCTCTACACCCGGTGCTGCAATTTACAGCCATAGGGACTGTACGGTACTTAAAGTTCGAGTTGAATTCGACGAGAATAATGAAGTCAAAGCTGTCTCTACACCATATCTCGGACTATTCCTAATCGGTTAAACATAGAACATGCGGCTTAAGTCGGACGGACTATCGGCGGCGGACAAGCCGCGGCGTTAGTAGTTAAAAAGATGAAGAGAATAGCATTTTTATTAATATCAATACTGCTTTTTGTCGGTTGTATGGGCGACCATCGTGAGAACAAGTCCCTTGCCATAGTAGAACTCGGACGCAAAACAGGACCGGAGCTTGTTTATCTTCCAAATGATTACGGTTTCCTAATCTTCTGGCTTGATAATAAAAAGCCAGAGTTGTACCTCTATGACAAACCAGCAAATAAAATCGAAATGACAAGTGATTTTTCTGAGTTCCTTTCCGGCCTTCAGCGTTTTCCCAATGGCGTAAAGCTGGACAGAATGCGCGGCTGTGCAATTACAGCGGCAGGAATGCCAGAAGAATATAAAGATCGCCTGAATGATATAATCAAAGCGAAGGGATTCTGGCTTACCAATTCGGACGATGGTAATTTTGGTGTTTGTTCATGCGAGACAACCTACGTTCGCAGATTTACAACTACTAACAGTCGGCTTCAGTGAGACGCCGCTAACGCGTCGCACCTGAGCTCATCGTCCGACTGAAGGGCGGCGCCTTCGGCGAGTCGATAGTATTTAGAAAAATGGTGTGCGGTGCACACCCTACATAGGTGCTTAGTTAATCAGAAGAATCACAACAAATTGCAGGGTTTTTCAACAGCCCCTCAGGGACCAGTTGTCAGTGGTCAGGGCAGGCTACGCTCAGGACAGGTTTCGAAATCCGAAACAAATTTGAATGCGGATACACACGCTTCTGACAGGCGTGACCAAAATTCAAAAATACAAAATGAGATTCTTCACTTCGCTTCGCTCCGGTCGGGATGACAGAAAAATGGTGTGCGGTGCACACCCTACATAGGTGCGAAAAATCGCACCCTGCATGCTTTCCAGAAACAACCAAATTTTCTTTATTTGTTCTTAATTAGCGATTAGAATGGATTTTTCGGACGTTCAATTACTTTGTGAACCCCGCCCCTGCGTAGGGGCTGGGTGAACCGTTTTTGGAGAAACCAAATTATGAGAAGCGATACAGTCAAAAAAGGCTTTCAGCGTGCACCGCACAGGAGTTTGCTTCACGCCTGCGGCTTAAGCGACGCCGATATAAACAAGCCGTTCATCGGTATTGCCAACAGCTTCTGTGAGATAGTGCCGGGCCACATTCACCTGAACAAGGTTGCCGAGGTTGTCAAGGAGGCCGTCCGCAAGGCAGGCGGGGCCGCTTTTGAATTTAATACCATAGCGGTCTGCGACGGCATTGCTATGGGCCATACGGGTATGAAGTATTCTCTGGCTTCGCGCGAAATTATCGCCGATTCGGTCGAGACTATGGCACGGGCACACTGCTTTGACGGGCTCGTCTGCATTCCCAACTGCGACAAAATCATACCGGGGATGCTGATGGCGGCGGTTCGGCTGAATATCCCGACGATTTTCGTATCCGGCGGGCCTATGGCGGCCGGGAAAACAAAAGACGGAAAAACAGTTGACCTTATCAGCATATTTGAAGGTGTCGCCGAATTCAATACCGGCAAAATTGACGAAGCGCAGTTAAAGGAGCTTGAACGCACGGGCTGTCCGGCGCAGGGAAGCTGTTCCGGATTGTTCACCGCCAATTCGATGAACTGTCTTTGCGAGGCGATTGGAATAGCACTGCCCGGCAATGGAACAATCCTGGCGGTCAATCCGAAACGACAGGAGCTTTATAAAACAGCGGGCAAACAGATTATGTCCCTGATTGAAAAAGACATCAAGCCGCTGGATATAATCAACGAGAAATCGCTGGATAACGCCCTTGTTCTGGATATGGCGATGGGCGGCTCGACAAATACCGTCCTGCACACATTGGCGGTGGCAAGTGAAGCCGGTATCAAGTACGGCCTTGAGCGGATAAACGAGATTTCGGCTAAATGTCCCAATATCTGCAAGGTGGCACCTTCGAGTAAGTTTCATATGGAGGACATTGATGCCGCCGGCGGCGTAAGCGCAATACTAAAAGAAATAAGCAAGGTTGCGAACGTGCTTAATACTGATTGTCTGACGGTAACCGGCAAAACGCTCGGTGAAAATATAGCGGATGCCGAGATTAAAAATCCGGAGGTCATCCATCCGCTCAATAATGCATACTCGAAGACCGGCGGGCTGGCTATTTTGACGGGTAATCTCGCCCCGGACGGCTGCGTGGTTAAGACAGCCGGGGTGACAGAGGTGATGCTGACACACACCGGGCCTGCGGTTATTTTCGAGAGCCAGGAAGAGGCCTGCGATGGTATATTAGGCGGTAAGATCAAACCTGGCGACGTCGTTGTAATCCGGCATGAAGGGCCCAAGGGCGGGCCTGGTATGCAGGAGATGTTAAGTCCCACAAGTTATATTGTGGGGGCCGGGCTGAGCGAATCCGTTGCGCTGATAACCGATGGCAGATTCAGCGGCGGAACAAGAGGGGCCTGTATCGGGCACATAAGTCCTGAAGCGGCGGTAGGCGGGCCAATCGGATTATTAAAGAATGGTGACATAATAGAAATTGATATTCCCAACAACAAGATAAACGTAAAACTATCCGATGATGAGTTGGCTGAACGCAAAAAGCAATGGAAGCCGCCTGAGCCAAGAATAACGAAGGGCTACCTTGCAAAATACGCCTCGATGGCAACCAGCGCCGACACCGGAGCAGTACTGAAATGGTAATTATTTAACAATGTGAATTTACATCGTGGCATGCTAGTTCTGGAGTTAGACTATGAAGGTAAAAGAAAAATGCTAATGCTAAAAAGATATGCTCCATTTATTATATCTGTTCTTGTATTCACGATAGCGACAATATTATTCGCTTTCGTCCCATTTCACTGGTTTTTTCTATCTTTGGTTTGGCCTTTATACCTTTATGGCTGGGCCTATATCCGGCCAACCCCTATCAGTAATTTTCTAACTGGTCCTCTTATGGCCTTACTATATTTTGTCATTTTGTTTTTTCCGCTTTTTTTGTTTGGGTTAACGAGAAAAAAAATTTGGTTTGTAGTGCAAGCGCTTCTGATATTGTTTGTCATTTTTAGGTTTTTTACGTATGGCGTCCAATTTTTTGAGTCTCTTCCTATCAACTAAAATCAGTGAAAATCTGTGAAATCAGTGGCTAAAAATAAAAACAAAACTCCGTGGTATGTTGGCGGTCTACATTTTGAACGTTCAAAGCAAAGCAATTGCTATAACAGGCGGATTTTTGTATAATTCAGGCGAGGCGGCCAGATAGAATGCTCAGGAATGTGTTATGGAAATAGAACCAATACTTAAAGAATTCAAACAGCAGATATCCGAGCTTTATGGGCAGCGGCTTAAGAAGGTTGTGCTCTACGGCTCTTATGCAAGGGGTCAGGCCAATGATGAACATTCGGACATCGATCTTGCTGTTGTGCTGGCAGGGGCGGTTGATCCCTGCGAAGAGATTGACCGAATGGCTGATATATTTACAGATTTGAATCTTGAGCATAATGTTCTGATAGCGGTATATCCGGTCTCCGAGAGTAATTTTGAGAAAGTCGAAAGTCCCTTGCTTATAAATGTCCGTAAGGAAGGTATAACCGTATGAGCCAGATTCAAGCGCTTATTGAAAAAGCCCGCAGATATTTGAGAAGTGCCGAGTTATTGATTCATGACGGTGATTATGACTCTGCTGTTTCGCGGTCATATTATGCGATGTTTTATTCGGCCCAAGCAGCGCTGCTTAAAAAGAAAATGACTTTTACTTCGCACAAAGCTGTTATTTCTGCTTTTGGTCAGTATTTTGTGAAAACAGGGATTTTTGATAAACGGCTGGGTAGAGACCTGAATATAATTTTTGGTGAGAGACAATTGGGTGACTACGAGTCTAACTTTTCAATATCAGAAGATAATGCCCGCCATGCATTTGAAAGCGCCCGAGGATTTGTTGACCAAGTTGCAGAGTGGCTGAAATCAGATTTGCCGGATGATTGATGGTAATAGTATGCCTTGGTATGTTGGTGGGCTGCATTTTGAATGTGTGCAGTGCGGCGAATGCTGCTCCGGGCCAAGTGAGGGTTATATCTGGGTCAGCAGGCCGGAGATTCAAATAATCGCAGATTTTCTGAAGATTAAACCTCGACAGTTGCGGCAGGAGTGTTTAAGACGCGTGGGACTGCGGACGACGGTTATTGAACACCCCGGCACTAAAGATTGTATATTTTTGCAAGAAGCTAACGACCAAAAAAGGTGTGCGATTTACCCTGTTCGGCCGAGCCAGTGCAGAAGCTGGCCTTTTTGGGCGAGCAATTTACAAAGCCCGAATGCCTGGAACAAGGCGGCCCAAAAGTGCTGCGGTATCAATCGCGGCAGGCGTTACAGCTACGAGGAAATAGAGAGAATCAGTAAGAAAAAGAAAATGGCCACAAAGACACGAAGTCACGAAGAAAGAAGAAATGAAAGCGAGCTAAAGTGAACTAAAGTGCCTAAAGTGAGCTAAAGTGAGCTAAATATTCAGGCTATAGGGGTATCAGACTATCAGGTAGTGGGCATCAGGTTATCAGGACACCAGGTTAGCTTTTCCTGATCTTCTGATAACCGTATTTTAGGCACTCCAAACTTTAGGCACTTTACACTTCTTCGTGTCTTGGTGGCAAAGAAGGAATAAAAATGGTGGCTGGATACCAAGTTAACCATCAGCTCCTCAAAAGGGCAGTTGAAATCTACAATTGGCTTGACCTCCAAGTTCGCAACAACAGGGAATTAGCTGGAAGGTGCGATGCCTGCGGCAAATGTTGTGATTTCGAGAGTTTCAACCACCATCTATTTGTTACCCCGCCGGAATTGATGTATTTAGCTGCAAATCCGGACACTGCATTAACCGCAGAGACCGCCGAGAGCGCAGAGAAAAAAGAGAAAAATAAGAATAAAATCGGAAGAAGCGACAATGCTAAAAATCTCGGCGTCCTCTGCGGGCTCGGCGGTAAAAGAAAAATGAGCCGATGTCCGTATAATATCGGCGACAAATGCACGATTTACGAATATCGTTTTGCCGGCTGTAGAATCTTCTGCTGCAAAGCCGATACGGATTTTCAAAGCAGATTAAGCGAATCAGCGCTGCGAAAACTTAAATCGCTCTGCACAGAGTTCCAAATCCCGTATCGCTATACCGATCTTGCCACCGCACTCAATGAATCAGCAGGGTAATCACACCGCCACCTGCAGTCAATCAGGTAATAATCTGTTGAAATTTTGAACTGCATATGGTAAAATACACTCAAAGAAAGCCGAGCAGTCCATTTGAACAAATGGTGATTTTATAACAGCAACGGCGCTTGCAGGAGATGAAGATGAGGGTAAATCCATTGATTATTTTGATTCTGGTTGGGCTCTTGAATTTGGGCCAACTCAGCCAGATTGCTCTCGCCGAATGCCCTGAGTTTTCGAACGGCACACAGGTCGGAACCGTGGCCCACAGCCTGCTGAAGGAGATTTCGGGAATTGCCGCCAGCCGTGGTAATCCAGGCGTGATATGGACGCATAACGATTCCGGCGGTTTAGCTCGCCTCTGGGCTCTTAACACGCAGGGAATCCATCTCGGCACCTACAACCTAACAGGTGCCACTGCCCGCGACTGGGAGGACATGGCCATCGGCCCCGGGCCTGTTCCAAGCCAGGACTACCTCTACATTGCCGACACAGGAAACAACGAGGGCTTGACCAACTTTACCTTCACCATTTACCGAGTCCCGGAGCCGACCGTCAGCGCCGGTCAAGACCCTGTAGATGCCAATCTCACCGGCGTGGATGACCTTCCGGTCAAATACCCAGATAGCCTGCCCCACTGCTGCGAAACCATCCTTATCGACCCCTTGAACGGCGACATCTACCTTTGCACCAGGGACCGCTGGGGCGATGATAACGGCGTTATGAAGGTTTATTACTATCCCGCATTCCATCATACCCCCGACGTCGAATACACGATGCAGCATGTTGCTGACGTTAATCTGATAGATGGTGAAATGGCCGTCGGCGGCGATGTTTCGCTGGACGGCCGCTTAATAATCATCCGAACCGATGGTGATGCTATGCGTGTCTTGCTCTGGCGGCGCGGCCCCAACGACCCCAACCTCTGGGAGGCCTTCGACAATCCAATGTGCATTGTGCCCCAGATTGACGAACCACAGGGCGAAGCTGTCTGCTTTGAAGCTAATGGATGTGGATACTATACGGTTAGTGAAAGGTCGTACCAGCCCATCTATTATTTTGCAAGAACCGGCACATGCCCGGTACCTACCGGCGATTTAAACTGGGATGGCTATGTAGACCTCGCTGATTTAGCCATCCTTACATCCCATTGGCTTCAGAACAGCTTTACGCCCCAGAGTCTTATCACTTTAGATGATTTCGAGGACTACAACGACACCTCCGACCTCGAGGCACACTGGTACGATTATGTCGGCGCACCCATCCAAACCCTCGAAACACAAGAAGTCCACAGCGGCACAAAAGCTATGAAAATAGATTACAGCAGCAGCGACCAGCCCAGTGTCCGAAAGGACCTCGGAGCGCCACAGGATTGGACTATCTACAAAAATGTCAAAATCTACTTCAAGGGCCGCGCTGCCAACAGACCCAAAGACATCACGCTTACACTTTTCAATACCGCCGGCGCCAGCGCTGCGGCCGCGACATTCGTCGACGGCACCAAAATAAAATACTGGACAACACTGGAGATAGATTTGGACCCCGCAAACCTCCTGTTGCAGACCATCCAATACAACAACCTCGCTATCAACGCAGAGGGCAAAAGCGGAACGGTTTATTTTGACGACCTCGAGGTCATCACCACTGAGCCGGAGTATGTGTGTAGTACGACTATTTACGAAGACCTCAACGCCGACTGCCGGATTAATATGCTTGATTTTGCGATTCTGGCGTCACACTGGCTTGAAGCTACAAGTTACTAACTTTGTATCGAACCTATTAGGAAATCTCAGTAACTAAGCAGGTTAGAACGCCAGGCAAAAAGTACTTCTCAACGCAGGTCAACGCTGAGCAATCTTCATATCGTGCTAATACTTATCAATCGGCAGGGGGATTTCATCCTGCGGGTCGCACAGGTTGATGTATTTTACGTCGCTTAGTAGTGTGCCATATTCTTTATAATGGTAATACAGCTTGGCGATTTTTTGTGCATCGGTGGATTCAAAATGCTGCTGCCATTTGCCCAGTTCTGCTCCCCACTTGATTTCAGTGTCTTTTGCGTAGAGGACGATATGCGGAAACCGGGCGTCTTCTCGGCCCTCGAAATTGCTTACATCGATGCTGCTGATCTCATAAAGCAGGGGTTTATCAGGCGTGACGCGTTTATCAATTTGGTCGAGCCAGGCCAATATAGCTACCGCCGCGGCGAGGTCATCTCGCTGCCAGACTGTGCCCGGCTGCGGTACTTTTGTTATTAGCGACAGGCCTTTTACCTTTACGATGGGCAGATTTGGCATCGGCACAAAATCGAGCACGACCAGCTCAGCGTCCACGTAAAATTTGCGCAGACCCCGTGCGACCAGAGCAATAGGCCTTCGCCACTGCGCTTCGATGCGGATAGTATCGTGGGTGGTCTGCACTTTTACATTTCGCAGCCACGCAACCTCTCGCTCAAGATTGTTCTGAACAGAGCGGGCGGCATCTTCATCGAGTTTCAAATCCTCGCCATTGGCTGTTGCAGCAACGTAAACTTTTTCTTCGAGCTGGTCATTGACCCAGGCGGGGACACCTACCAATTCGAGAGAGGCAAATTTTTCCGAGACAGGGACGGCTTTTCTCATGTATTTGTCCAGGAATGCAAAGCCGGTTCGTACGGCAGCAAAAACGCCGATTCCTATAGCCCCAAGGACACAAACTACCGCTAATACTTTCAAAGTACTCTTCAAGCTCGGACTGTGAGCTATCTTTATCTTTCTTTTTGAGGTGCCGAGCTTAAACGATATTCTTTTCGTCTTGCTTTTTGTTCGTTTTCTTCTGGCCACCAGTTGTCTCGTATTACGTATTGCGTATATCGTATTGCGTGATGGTTGGACGATTCACCGTTTCCCCGTCTGACCGACCTGCTGTCCAACGGGGCTATCTTTATTTTCCAATGCCGCCTCGATGATTGTTATGCACAGCCCGCTCATTGAAAGTCCCGCCTTTGCGGCGGCTTTGGGCAAAAGTGAATGGGTCGTGAAGCCCGGGATGGTATTAACCTCCAGGGCACAGGCGATTTCCTCGTCATCCAGGATAAAATCAACTCTTGCAAAGTGCCGACAGCCGAGCGCATCGAAACAATCGAGCGCCGCTTGATTGATTTGAGCTGTCAGAGCCGGGTCTCTAATTGTATCCAGAAGAAACTCCGTTTGCTCGTCGATGTATTTTGCCTGATAGTCGTAAAAGCCGGTTTTGCTTCGAACCTCAATAATCGGCAGCGGTCGGTCACAAAGGATACCGACCGTTATCTCCCGGCCCGGCACGAATTTTTCAATCATACAATCGCCAAACTCGCTCAACGTTTTTTGGGCAGCGGCAATAGCTTCATGCGGGTCGGCGACAATACTGATACCAACGCTGCTCCCCTGCCTTATCGGTTTTATGACATACGTGTCTGCAAACTGCTGTAATTGCTTTTCAAGCTGCCGAATATCCGTGTCGTGATTGAACTCCATTGCCGCAGGAGTTGCTACACCGGCTTCGGCAAAGGCCTTTTTGCTCGCCATTTTATCAAACGCTAATCTACTTGCTGTTGGCCCGCTGCCTGTGTAGAGAAGCGATTTGTCTTCGAGTATTCGTTGCAATTGGCCGTCTTCACCGAATTTGCCGTGCAGTGCAAGAAAGAACACGTCGATGTCACCATCCTGGAGTATATCCATATTGTCCGGTCGAATATCGGCGGTTACTACATTCAAGCCGGCTTCTTTTAACGCCTCCGCAACGCAACTGCCGCTCTGGAAGCTGATGTCACGTTCGTCGCCGATGCCGCCCATAAGGACGGCCACTTTAAATGGTTCGGCTTCGCTCACCACAAGTTTACTATTTACTATTTTCAATTCCCTAATTCCAGATTTCGATTTCAAGCCCCAGCTCGATGCCGAACCGTTCTTTGACTCTTTCTCTTATAGCATCTATCAGTCTCATAACGTCGCGGCTTTTACACCCTTCTTGTGCGATTATGAAATTTGCGTGTTTTTCGCTGACGGCGGCCCCACCTATTTGCAAGCCCTTCAGACCGGCCCTGTCAATCAAAGCACCGGCCGACCCCCCTTCTGGATTTTTGAATATGCAGCCGGAATTTTTCGTATTTAACGGCTGATTATTCTTTTTATAAATCCAGATTTCCTTTACCGTTCGCATGATTTGCTCAGGGTCAGCGGTGGTCAGTTTCAACTGGGCGTTTAGAATGAATCTGGCGGTGATATTTGTTCGGCGGTAGTCGAAAACAAGCTCCGGTTTACTCTTTTCAAAGACGCTGCCCTGAGCATCCATCAGCGTAACGGTCTCTACGGCTGCACCGATATCTCCGAAGTTTCCGCCTGCATTCATTTTTACCGCTCCGCCGACCGAGCCTGGTATGCCGGTCAGAGCCTCGATGCCTGAAAGTCCCTTTTGCACACAGGTCAAAACCGCCCTGCTCAATTCCGCGCCTGCCCAGGCGGTGAGTCCGGCTTCAGACGGGTCAAATTGCATCTGTGCGAACTGCCCTGCTTCAAGTTTTATCACCGCTGCCCGGAGGCCGTCGTCACTGATTAGCAGATTGGAGCCGAAGCCCATCACGTAAATTGGAATGTTGTTTTCGCTGCACCGCCGGACCACTTCCTTCAGTTGTTCGACGTTCTGCGGCCGGATTAGATAATCAGCCGGCCCGCCCAGCCCGTACCAGGTGTGCTTTGCCAACGGATGGTTGGTTTCAACTATTTCGTCTAAGCCACTGAATATACTCATCTGCCACCTTCCAGATATCACCTGCGCCCATAGTAACTACGAGGTCGCCAGAAGTTACATTTTTCTTTAGATAGTCGCAAATTCGGCCGAAGCTATCAATAAATACTGCCTCTGTTCCATTAGCTCGCATTCTTCCGACCAGTATCTGCGAGTTAATCTCTTTTTTGGCCGCCTGCGAGTCCCGGACGAAATAAATCTCCGGAACAATAGTTATATCGGCAAGCTTAAAGCTTTCCGCGAAATCATCAAGTAAAAATCTCGTTCTGCTGTATTGATGCGGCTGAAAAACGCACCAGATTCGTCCCGGCTGATACCTCTGGCGTATCGCCTGCAGCGATGCCCTGATTTCGGTCGGGTGGTGGGCGTAGTCATCGAGCACTGTGATTTGGCCGAGACGGTCTTTGAACATCAGCCGACGGTCGACGCCGGTGAAATCCGGCAGCAGTTGAAGTATCTGCTGGGGAGGCAGTCCGGCGTTGACCGCCACAGCCACGACTGTTAGGGCATTCAGGATGTTGTGCCTGCCCGGCAGAGAGATTCGCGTTGCTCCGAGCAATTTACCATTATGATAAACGTCAAAGGCATACAATCCGTCATTTAGCGCAATGTTCCCGGCGTAGAAGTTGCAATTTTCATCAAGCCCGAAGGTCTCGCAGCACAAATCGGGTCCCAGTTGCCCGATGATTTTTGCCACGTTTGCATCCTGGCCGTTTGCAATTAATATGCCGTCTGGTTTTACGCCGAGGGCAAACTGGCGAAAGGCATCGACTATATCGTTCTCATCTTTGTAATAGTCCAGATGGTCCTGCTCGATATTGAGTATGGCTGCGATTCTGGGTTTCAGGTTCAGAAAGCTTCTATCGTATTCGCAGGCCTCAGCGACGAAATATTTACTATCTCCGACACCGGAAGAGCCGCCCAACTGGGTTATCTCGGCCCCGATGATAAAGTTTGGGTCGGTGCCGGCCTGTTTCATACAATAAGCCAACCAGCCGCTTGTCGTACTTTTGCCGTGTGTGCCGCTAATGGCTATGCCGTCGTAGCAGTTGCACAAGAGCCCCAGCATCTCGGCGTATTTAAAGATTTTGCATCCTCTTTCGCGCGCGAGTTTCAACTCCGGATTATCTTCCGTGATAGCCGCCGAGATAACGACGGCATCGGTTTCTGCGCTGAGATTGTCTGCGTTATGGCCGATTTTTATATCGGCACCAATCCGGCAGAGCTTCTCTACGATGCCGCTTTGCGTTTGGTCTGAGCCGGCCACAATCGCTTTGTTTTTGAGCAAGAGCTGTGCCAGGCCGCTCATCCCGACACCGCCTGCGCCGATGAAGTGGAATCTTTTACTCGCTACACCTGCGGTGCCGTTTTCTATATTTACCGCGGAGCCCGCAGTTTCTTTTACCGCGGAGTTCGCAGTCCTTGGGACTCCTTCCGGAGAGCCCGCGGAGATTATTTTTAATAATTCTTTCTCTGCGTTCTCAGCGCTCTCGGCGGTTATTTTTTTTACTTTTGCTGTATCTGGCCGGCTCATATCTCATCCTTGATAATACCTGAGGTTTCCATTGGCCGGATATTAGCATAAAAGCCGGACAAAGAAAAGAAAAAAGGCCGCGAGTGCTAATTGTATTCGGATTGAGGGGCGAGCCAGCAACAGGAAGTTGCTAAGGAAGATTTACGAACTCTTCAGTTGTCAGGCCGGCTTGAGCGATAATAGCACGAAGCGAACCTTTAGGAATATCTCTTCCAGGATGGTTAGGTACAACAGTTCGTCTGTGAGTTTTAGGGTTGTACCAAATTTCATGGCTGCCTTTGGCGTGCCGGTCAAACACAAAACCTGCTTTACGAAGCTTGCGTATTACTTCGGATGGTTTAAGCGATGGAAGGCGGCTCATGTTTCAACGGGAACAGGAATTTTTACATTTAATTTGAAGTGCGGTCTTTGACCTACCGTGAGATTTTTTGGAAGCCGGTCTCCATGTTCGATGCAGGATTCTATGATTTTACGAGCCACATCTTCGGCTATTTCAATGGTCTCTGCAATAGTTCTACCCTGGGCAATCAGGCCTTGCAGAACAGAACTGGTGGCCAAATATTGACCCTCTTTTAAATATTCGATTGATATTGGAACAAGATATTCTGACATATCTATAACCTCAGTAGTAAAGATAACGTAAATTATAGGTTTTGTCAATGTAAATCCAGTCAAAAAAAAGAAAAAAAGGCCGCAAGTGGTAAACTTACAGCCTTTCTTTATCACATCGGAAGATTAATAATCTACAACTGTGTATTCCAGCCAATATTTCGCTAACTGTGCCAGGTCAACCATGTTAATTACTCCATCGCCGTTAATATCAGAGCCTCTGATCAGTAGATGTCTTGGCACATTGCCAACAAGAACAACGCAATCGTGCCCGGCTATGCTTCTGTCGTCGAACAATTGGCCGGTCAGTGATAATATCAGGGTTTGGCCTTCACACAGTTCGCCTTCTGTCTTGAGGAGCTTCTCCACAATATCTTGCGTCCTAAACTTGAGAGTTAGGTCGGTGTAGCCATCGGGACCTGCCGTGGTGCACTCACACTCGTTCCCATCCGAAACCGGTGTAGCTACATCTTCGTAACTATGGCGAATCGCAGCAACTCTGGCTAACCGAATAGAAGTCGCATCAATCGTGTTC
>JAUVYQ010000179.1 GCA_030603035.1 Phycisphaerae bacterium
GCAAAAATCAAATGCTCCAAGACTTACAACACCTGAAGGTGTCAGGCTGCTAAAGAATAAAAGTTTTGATGACAGTGAGCAGGCACGAAAAGAAATCCTTGAATTGTACAAGGATTTGCGACTCACAGATGTGCTTGATGGTATGGATATGATTGGCCTGCAGGATATAGGTTTAATGGACAAGGATATCCGACCCCTGTGGCGGGATGTAGAAAAATTTTCTCACAGAGTAGTAGGATTTGCCATTACTGTTCGCCATGTGCCTACTGATGTTAGAGTTGGACAAAACTCGTTTCCTGACCTTGAAGGATTCAGGAAATTCAAATCTCAACAATATAAAAGGGCCCCCGATGCCTGGCTTGGAGCGGCAAAGCCGGGAGACATTGTCGTTATCGATGCCGGTGGAATCCCCGAATGTGGTTTTATTGGCTCCAATAACAGTCTCGGCTGGGCGGAAAAAGGTGTAGTAGGAGTCGTGACAAACGGTGGTGCCCGGGACACCGATGAGATTGTTAAGGTAAAGAAGATTTCTGTCTATTGCAAAAACGGATACAGTTCCCGCGGCGTTCGACCCGGCAGACTTATTGCCGAATCCTACAACTTTCCCATTAATTGTGCTGGCGTCCTTATTTACCCCGGCGATTTAGTAGTTGCTGATGGCGATGGGGTGCTGGTCGTTCCCAGGAAGCATGCGCTGCAAGTGGGAAAAATCGCGCGGGAAATTCACATCGGTGATGAAAAAAGTCGCGCTAAAAGATTCGAACGGCTTGGCATACAGCCCGACGAGACGGTGATAGTAGAGTAGGGTGGGCTTTAGCCCACCAAACTGTCAAATCAACTGTTGTGGGTTTTGCAATTGCTCTGTAATGAAGTTTAGAAACTCCGCCGCATAGGCCCCGTTTATAACTCTGTGGTCAACCGCCAGTGTCAGACTTGTAATTTTGCGCACCATCATTTCAGGGCCCCAATTGCCGTCCTCAGGGCAGACCATCTTGACTACGTTGCCAACGGCTAAGATAGTACTTGTCGGCGGCGGTACAATTCCGAAAAAGGAATCGATACCGTATACTCCAAGGTTACTTAATGCTATCGTTTCTCCTTCCATCTCCTCAAGTGCCAGTTTATTGCTGCGAGCTTTTTCGGTAAGCAACTTCTCCTCACTCGCAATTTCAGCCAGCTTCTTTTTGTCCGCGTTTTTTATAACCGGCACAATGACACCTTGGGGAGCATTGACCGCAAAGCCAACATTAATCGCATCGGCAATTTGAATCCTGTCACCATCAAGCCTGCCTAACATAATGGGATATTTTCTTGCAGCTAACGCCAATGTACGGATAAAAAAAGCATTGCTTGTGATTTTGACACCCAATGATTTGCTTAGCTTGGGCCGTAGACTCATCAGTTCAGTTACGTCCACTTTTGACTCGATGTAAAAACAGGGCTTGCTCAGCTTGGATTTTAACATCCTTTCGCCGATGAGCTTTTGGATTCTGGTCAGCGGGATATGCATCCTGGAAATTCAAAATTCAAAATTCAAAATTTATTGGGCGATACAGGACTCGAACCTGTGACCTCACGGGTGTGATCCGTGCGCTCTAACCAACTGAGCTAATCGCCCGGGGCTTCAATAGCTTTGAGTTTTTAGTTTTGAGTTTCTTCTGCGACAAGGTTGCTCCGTCCGAGCTTGACGCCCTTTATGCTCAATATATTTTCTGCCATCTTATTGATTTCGCCGACACATCCTCGAAGCACAATTACCTCCATACAATCGTGCTCGTCCAGGTGGATATGCATAGAGGAAATCGTCTGTAGAAGATGCGAATGTTGCAAGTCGGCCAGCTTCTGCATCAGTTTTGTCGAATGATGGTCGTAAACCAGAAATACAGCAGCGACTGCCTTCGTTTTTGGATTGCTCAGACGCTCGGTGCTTAGCTGCCGGCGTATCAAATCGCGTATCGCCTCAGAGCGGTTCTGATAACCCTGTTTGGCAATGAGCTTATCGAACATCGAAAGCAGCTTCTTATCCAGCGATACCCCTACACGTTCAACTTGCTTCATTTTATTCTCCTGATAAATTTGTTCGTAGTTATGAGTTCGTAGTTCATAGACTATGAACAATGAACTATGAACAATAAACTCATTTGCTCGTTACGTAAATTACCTGCTCGGCAAACAGATTAGGGGCGAATCTTACCGGGCTAAAGCGGGTCTTAGCCAGCGGAATCTTCTTTTCTACTTTAACGCCCAGCTTTTTGCAAAACTCGTCAAAATCCTTCAGAGACAGAAAGTGTATATTCGGCGAGTTGTGCCAGCCGAAAGGCAGCTGTTTGGTTACTGGAGCTGTGCCGGAGAAGAATAACTGGGCTCTGCACCGCCAGTGAGCAAAGTTGGGAAAACTCACAATCACTTTTTTGCCGATTCGCAGCAATTCAGTAAAAACCTTTTCAGGATTTTTCACTGTCTGCACCGTTTGTGACAGTATCACGTAATCCAGGCTCTTATCAGCGTAATTTTCCAGGCCCCGTTCGACATCGTGCTGGATAATGGACAGCCCACGATTCACACAGGCCAGCACAAGGTCCTGCTGAAGCTCAATACCTTCACCCTTTATGTTTTTGTCCTCGGTGAGGTTTGCGAGTAATTCCCCGTCCCCGCAGCCGATGTCCAGGACCGTACTGTTCGGCTCTATAAGCGATTCAATCCGCTCATAGTCAACACGTGTCCGGCGGGCCTGTTCGAAATCTCGTATCTCGTCCCGCCCCTCGGAGGGGCGGGGCTCGTATCTCGTATCTTGCTTTTTCCTTTTTCCTCTTTCTTTTTCGCTTCTTACTCCCGGCCGATGTGTCGCATCCAGAAAGCCGGAGATAAATGAGCCAAGTGTTTCCGTCTCCAGTAGAAATGCATCGTGACCATACGACGACGCAATGTTGCAGAAACTAACATCTTTACCGTTGGCTGCCAGGGCATTGACTATTGCCTCGGATTGTGCGGGCGTATAAAGCCAGTCACTTGCGAAACTAACCACAAAGAATCTCGATTTGACATTCGCAAAGGCCTTGGTTAATGTCCCATAGTCTTTTTGCAGGTCGAAGTAGTCCGACGCCTTGGTTATGTAAAGATAACTATTGGCGTCGAATCTTTCCACGAAGGTTTGCCCTTGATAGTCCAGGTATGTCTCAACGGCAAACTCGGAGTTGAAATCATAACTGTATCGGTCGGCACTTCGCAGTTTCCGGCCGAACTTTTCACGCATGCCCTGTTCCGAAAGATACGTTATATGCCCAATCATTCGGGCAATTGCCAGGCCTTTATCCGGGCCTTGTTCACTTTTGTATTGTCCGCTGGCAAAATTTGCATCCGCCAGTATCGCATTTCTGCCCACCGCATCAAACGCAATCGACTGGGCACCAAGATGTGTCGTTGTGGCGATTGGTATCACAGCTTTAACAAAGTCAGGATACTCAATCGCCCACTGTAAAACCTGCATCCCGCCTATCGAGCCACCAATTACCGCCAGAAGCTTTTTTATGCCGAGCTTATCGAGCAGCAGCTTTTGGACCTTAACCATATCCCCGATAGTTATAATCGGAAAGTCCAGACCGTATGGCTTCTGTGTTGCCGGATTAATCGAGGATGGCCCCGTCGTCCCGCTGCAGCCGCCGAGAAAATTTGAGCAAATAACAAAATACTTGTTTGTGTCAATTCCTTTACCGGGCCCGACCATAACATCCCACCAGCCGGGTTTCCTGTCATCAGGACTGTTTACGCCCGCAACGTGAGCGTTGCCGCTCAGGGCGTGACAAATCAAAACAGCGTTATCCCCGGCGAGGTTTCGCTCCCCGTAGGTCTCGTAGGCCACATCAATCGGAGCTAATTTCTTGCCGCACTCCAGCTCCAAAGGCTGCTCCGCCTCCACGAGCCGTATCCTTTCTGTCTTGACGATACCAACCGAATTTTCACCAATCTCTACCATAGCGACAATTAAGTATACCCGAAAACTTCCCCTTGTAAAGTACAACAGTAACAAGCTGCCCACGGAAGCCGCCGGCCAGGCCGGGAACTAATTGATTATATTTTCCGTTCTCTAAAATTACTAAAAAACCTTGACACTGTAAAATACCATCCATAGATTATATTTCAAGTGGCTGCAATGCCAGAACAGATGGACAAATTTAACCACGTACCATTTAACGAAAGGAAGCACAAAATGGCAAAGAAAAAGAAAGGGGTGCCCGTCAAGTTTGTAGGTAAAAATAGCCCTCCAACAGGTGCATTTTTGGTAAATTAGCTTAAAATTCACCTAAAAATGTTTCTGCCATTGGAGGGCAAAAAAATGTATGAAGAAATTTTAGACCAAATGAAAGAATTGTTAAAAGATGAAATCGAAAATTTCGGCGGTGATTTCGGCAAACTTGAGGAGGCGGTGCTGGCAATGATGATGTCGTTTGGCAAAGGGCTACTGCAACGG
>JAUVYQ010000068.1 GCA_030603035.1 Phycisphaerae bacterium
GGGCGTGAAGAGCTGGTTTTTGACCGGACTTCGGCCGACCGCAATGATAAGCTCGTCAAAGAGTTTTATACCGCGGTTGATAACGTCCAGATGCCCGTTTGTAATCGGGTCGAACGAGCCGGGAAAAATCGCTCTTACAAACTTTCTACTCATTAGTGCACCGTTCCCTTCTAAAAAACCATTATACCGCAGATGCCGGACAGGTCAAATTAGTTCATGGTTCGCGTTTCGTGACTCGAATCGCTATTCACCGGACACGTTATCGTCTTTTGTGATGGTAACGGGGATATCGAGCCAGAAGGTTGAGCCTTTGTTTGGCTCGCTTTCCAGGCCGATACTGCCTGCGAGCATAGCGGCCAATTCCCTGCTGATGGTAAGTCCCAGCCCGCTGCCGGTCGATTCGCGGGTTATAGAGCCGTCGGCCTGCCGGAATTTTTCAAATATCTTTTCCCTGTCAGGCCCGGCAATACCGCAGCCGGTATCGGTTACCGCAATCCGGACCGTCTTTTCGTCGGCCATTTCGGCCCGAATTTCAATCCTGCCACGCTGCGGCGTGAACTTTATCGCGTTACTTAGAAAATTGTACAGTATCTGCTGGACCTTGCCCGCATCTGTTGAAAGAATCGGTATACCATCGTCGGCCAGTAGTTTTACTTTGATTTTCTTTTTCTTTGTCAGCAACGAGAAAGATGCTACCACACCTTTACACAATTGCGGCACAGAGGTCTTTTCTACGTGCAGCTCCATTTTTCCCGCCCTGGTCTTTGCCAGGTCCAGCAGGTCATTAATCATATTTAAGAGTCTGTTTCCGCTGGTGATAATGTTCTCAGCGTACCTTCGGGTTTTGTCGTTTTTTAGAATGTCGGGCTTTCCCCGCAAAACCTGGGCAAATCCCAGTATCGCATTCAACGGCGTTCTGAACTCGTGCGAAATATTGGCCAAAAATTCGCCCTTTACTTTGTTTGCCTTGAACAGCTCGATATTTCGCTCGGAAAGCTCTGCTATTTTTTCATCGAGCTGTTTATTTGCCAGCCGCAGTTTCTCCTGTGTCGCTTGCAGCCCATCGAGCATATTGTTGAACGCATTGGCAAGCTTCTCATACTCGTCGCCGGTTGCTATTGAGCTTCTTATATTGAGATTGCCCTCGGCGACGTTGTTTGCAAGGGCACGCAGCTGCCGAATAGGTCGGAGGATTACCCTCTGGGTTATCATATAAAAGGCCACGATTGCTCCTGTGCCGGCGATTAGGCCGGCAACAATTATCCAGACCAGATTTAAAAAGGTCGTGCCGGCCGGACGTTGAATAACCGCCGCTCCTACCAGCTCATTCAGTGAAAATGCGCTGGCAGAACCCTGCGGATTATGGCAGCTTATACAGCCGTCACCGGCCTTAAAGATTCGCACATAATTGCTGTAAAGGGTGCCGCCTTTTTTCTCAAAAAAGATGTTGTCATCTCTTGTCTCCTCGGATTTTAGAGATTCAATCATCTCTTTTTGTTCATCGGTCAGTTGCAGGAGTTGTTTTCCATTTTCCTTTGTGAAGCGAATCCAGCGTATCTCGGCGTCGTTTACATCCAGTACCGCGCCGGTGTTGTCCAGTGCGGCAAGGGCCGTTTCGCCGGTTTCTTTTAGTTGAAAGTGCCGACGCAGCAGGGTCTCAGCTTTGGCTCGCCCGGCATCGAGGGATGCCTTTGTGGTGAGTTTGCCCATCCAGATATAGGGAATCGAAAGTGCCAAGGCGAGCACCAGCACCACCGCCGCACCAAAGGTAAGCCGACACTTCTTCGCCAGCGAAAGAGGCGACAAATGCAAGAGCTTCAAAATCCTGTGATAAATGTTATGTATGTGCCTTCGCATAAACTAATAACCTGCCGCCACGTATTACTTTTGCTCGTCGGTTTTCTGTTCGATTGCGTGCAGATGTCTTTGTGTTCGCAGATTTAGCTCGTCGAGCTGTTTGGCGTCCACTTCGCTCGGCGCATCGGTTAAGAGGCACTGGCCTCGCTGGGTCTTCGGAAATGCGATGACGTCTCTTATGTTTTCCGTTCCGGCCAGGAGCATTATAATTCTGTCAAGGCCCAGTGCAATTCCGCCGTGCGGAGGAGCGCCGTATTCCAGGGCCTTCAGGAAGAAACCGAACCGCTGCTGTGCCTGCTCCTTTGACATATTGAGCAGGTCGAAGACCTTCTGCTGAACGCCTGCGTTGTGGATACGAATACTGCCGCCGCCAATCTCGCTGCCGTTGACGACGATATCGTAGGCCTGCGAGCGAACATTGGCCGGGTCGGTTTCGAGCTTCTCCAGGTCCTCTTGCGCAGGAGCAGTGAACGGATGGTGCAGTGAATCGTAACGCCTTTCATCCTCATTCCACTCGAACAGCGGAAAGTCCACTACCCAGACAAATTCAAAACGCCCTTCTCCGTAGAGCTTCAAGTCCCGGGCAAGTTTGCACCGCAAGGGGGCCAGGGCCTTGTTGGCCGCTCTTTCGGTATCGGCGACAAACAAAAGCAGGTCGCCGTCTTTTGCCTCAAAGCGTTTGATTATCTGCCGGCCCAGTTTCGGAATGAAGAACTTGGCGATACCGCCGGCAAGCGAGAGCTTACTGTTTTCTTTTTTGACCTTACACCAGGCCAGGCCCTTTGCTCCGTAGTCGCCGACAAAGTCGGTCAGCGTTTTTTCGATATCGCTTCTGGAGTATTTTTCGCCGGGTGTACAAAGCCCTTTTACAACCCCGCCTTTTTCAATCACTGTCGTAAATACCTTGAACGTGCTTTGTTTTGCGAAATCGGATATATTTTTGAGCTTCATATCGAATCGTAAATCCGGCCTGTCGGTGCCGTAGTCGTCCATCGCATCTTTGTAGGACATCCGCCGCATCGGCGCCGCCACATCCAAACCCAGAATATCTCTCCACATTTTTGCTATAAGGTTTTCGTGAACGCCGATGACGTCATTACTGTCAACGAAGCTCAACTCGACATCGATTTGCGTGAATTCCGCCTGTCTGTCGGCCCGCGGGTCTTCATCGCGGAAGCACCGAACTATCTGGAAGTATTTATCAACGCCGCTGACCATTAAAATTTGCTTAAATAGCTGCGGCGATTGCGGCAGTGCATAGAAACAGTTCTTGTGCAGTCTGCTGGGCACAAGGAAATCTCTTGCCCCTTCCGGCGTGCTCTTGGCTAAAAAGGGCGTCTCAATCTCCCAGAACCCCAATCGGTCGAAATAATCTCGCACAAGTTTGGTGACCCGATGGCGTATCCGCAGTCTCTCCTGCATCTTCGGCCGACGAAGGTCGATATACCGGCTGGCCAGCCGAAGTTCCTCACTTGTCTTTTCGGCACTGTCGATTTCAAACGGCGGCGTCCTGGAGACGTTGAGAATTTCCAATTGCTGCACAGAGACTTCGATTTGACCGGTCGGCAGCTTGCGATTTTCCATACCCTCGCTTCGCGGCTGAATTATTCCCTTGGCGGCTATCACCCATTCGCAGCGGACCGTCTTGGCAAGCTCGTGGGCCTGCGGATGAGTTTCAGGGTTAAAAACCAATTGGGTCAGGCCGAATTTGTCACGAAGGTCGATGAATACCAGATTGCCGTGGTCGCGATAAGAATGGGCCCAGCCGGCCAGAGTAACCTTTCTGCCGGCATCTTCCAGCCGAAGCTGACCGCATGTATGTGTTCTTTTCAGCATCGCAAAAATCTCTCTAAAATCGTATCTCGTATCTCGTGAATCGTATCTCGAATAAGAATTTCCAGATGCTTAGGATAGTCAACAGAAGCCGTTTCGTCAACAATGGCTTTTAATATTTGACATTTGGCTGCCAACCAGCCAGGCTTATCCCCGGTTGTAAGACTGCCCTCTATTCATTCCCGGAATGCGGGCTTTGCGAGAGTCGAAGGTTAAATGAAATGCTTAAAATCACCTTGTAACAAACACAACAAACCTATAGGCATAGGGAGCTGAGATAACACAGCAACACAATGTTATTATTAACATTATTGCATTTATTTTTCTGTGAACACCTGTTTTTAGGACCCAAATGGCGACGATTATTCCAATGAAAGGGCCAAAATCCCTCATTATAATTACCGGCGCCTGAATGGTCTCCATAAAGTCTCTCAGAAATGTGCCACTCGGACACCGCACTCGCAAATGGGCAATATGATACAAGTGCGAAAAGCCATACACAATAAGGAAAATTGGCATGACAAATTCACGAAATCTTGAATTTGCCTCCTTCCGGTGGTTTGACGTTGACCTTTTGTCGTTCTCCATACTCTCTACAACCTCTAATCTAACAACAAATCTCGCTTGCCAGCGGGATACAGAACAGTTTATTTCCGCGTTTGGTAAAACCCCGGCCTGCAGCTACTACAAGCTGTGGTATGCGTCGCGCAGTATCTCAATGTTTTTGATGTTCCACAGCTTCCCCTTGCTGGGCAGGGTCGTTGTCGGGTCTGCCTGGGCAAAGCCATACAACCCAAATGTTTTGGTATCGAGCTTTTTCCAGATAGTAGCGTCGTGTCCCGCACTGGATACAGCCGAGTCCTGCAAAACTCAGTTGGCATACTTTACAGAGCAGCCATAGGGCTCGGTATTCGGAGTGCTTACCGTCTTGCCGTCAATCAACTCTGCCAGGGCCTTATCAACGTAGTTAATTAGCACTTCTCCTGCGGGTGGTATGCCCAATGGCGCATTATCAATTCCGCCGTCGTAGGCAATATTGCCGTCAGTGTCGATGATGAATATATGGGGCGTTGTCTTTGCGCCGTAGGCCCGGCCCACCACACCTGAACTGTCACTGAGTATCGCATAATCGAGATTATGCTTGTCTGCAAACTCTTTGTCCGTTTCTGGGGTTAAATGCTTTGTACTGTTCACCGCCAGCCAGACGACATTTTCAGCTTTGTATTTGTCCGCAAGCTCGATCATCGTATTTTTCTTCTCGTAATGGTATCTGACATACGGACATTCGGGATTGAGCCACTCCAGCACCACAATTTTGCCTGTATAGTCGGAAAGGTTTATTGCTGTGCCGTCAAAGCTGTTTAGCGTAAACGCCGGTGCCGTTTTACCGGCTTCCGGTTTTACTTCCGGCTTGGCTTCCGGCTTGGCTTCCGGCTCGACTCCCGGCTCGGGTTCCGGCTCCTTGCTCTTACATCCACTCAGTATCACACCTGATACCGCCAGAAGTGCCAGCATCGTAAAAATTGTTTTCTTCATAGTTCCACCCTTTCATTAAAATGTTTTAATTTATCCATTTAGCCAAAACTCGACTAATGCTCTGTTACCGCTCAATTGGTGAATGTCATTCCTGCGCAAGTCCGTCGATGTCCGGCAATTTGCCGGACCGGATGACGCACAGGAATCCCTTCTGCTGCCATTCCGTGCTCGACACGGAACCCGGTATTTAGCCCCCAAATTCATTTGGGGGTTGCTTTTTTCCCAGGTTTATCTGGGCGCTTGTGAATAAGCAATCTCTATCTTAAATCCTGAATCGCAAATTGGCAATTGTAAATTGGAAATTAAAACTCGCCCCCTTTTGACTTCGGCTTTCCTTGTTCGATGTCGTCCAGGCCCGTCGGTGCGGCGCCGGGTGACGCATCCGGCCCTGGCGGATTCGATATTGCTTCCCGTCATTGCGAGCGAAGCAAAGCAATCTCAACTCATCGAAAGTCCGAGATTGCTTCGTTCCGTCCAGGGGCCGGACTTTCAGCGCTACGCTCCCTGCAATGACAATTCCTCAAATCACAAGTCACAGACCAATAGGCTAATCTCAAGTTTCATTTTTTTATACATTTATCGTCGAATTATACTTGTCTTTATGTGAATAGTTTAGTAGTTTAGTAAAATCGCCGCTGCGATACGAGCCAAAGGTTATTTGTATTAGAGCACTTTTACAGGGCTGGGATTATCTCGCTTTCTCCTCTCCCTCCGCATCTCAGCCCTGTCTTCTTTGCGCAAAACCAGCTCTCCTTTAATAACGCCTGCTTGCAGCTTTGCTGCTGTGTTTGTAACTGATGAAGAAGTGTCATAAGGTATCGATTGGGTTGTTTCCGGCTTGTAACGAAGGGAATTGCTCGCCCTGCTTGCCCTGAGAAACCCTCTAATACTCATTGTTCAAAAATTTAATTAGCTCTTCAGGGACATAGTCGTTAGCAAACGTAACGATGTCGCGCACTTCGGCCTTCGTCAGGTCATCCTTGATTTGCTGGTTATTAATATCCACGTTTACAATAATGCCGAACCCAATGTTTTGACTGCGGACATTTCCGCCGCCTCTTCCAACACGCCTCAACTGCGTTGGTCTTATTTCCAGATTGATATTTTTTCCCTCCTTTGGAGTTTCAAGGCGGATACTCAAATTCTTTATCCTCTCTTTCCAGACGTCGTTTTTCAGGTTACTGGCTATTATCTCAACCGAGTTTATTTCCCCGGTGTCGAAAACAAATTCATGAATCACGCCCACGCGCATTATTCTTCGGCCTACAAATTTACTTCTTAGCTCATCCAGGGCCTTACGAAATATTTTATCCTTCTCGGGAACACCTAAATCTTGTACCTCGTCGATATATATACGCTCCGGAAAAGTAAAAACAGGCCCTCGGTGGGTTAATACGAACGTCGGCATTTCGACCCGTTTTGCATTGGGCAAGAGGAAGTTCTTCTGCACCCGCAGTTGTTTGGGCCCGACTAAAAGGGTCTCAAATACCTCGGGAAACTGCTCTATTAGCTGGTTACAATACTCCTGCAGCTTCGTTTTATCCTGCTTAAGCACGATAGTTGGCCGAATGTCAACGCCGTATTTAACTACGTGCTGGGATATGTGCTCTTTATCAAATAGATAATTCATATTTTCGCTGCCCGAAAGTCTTTAATCTTACACAGTCTACATCAGTGGCAGCAACAAGTCAAAGAAAACCGTCTGATTATAAACCGACTAACAGACTTATCTCAGCATACTAATAGCGCCTGCTCGTGGTCTTGGTGCTGTATTTGTAGTTGACGAAAAAGTACCGCAGGGCGTCTATCGGGTGGTCGTACAGGCCGTCTTTGAGCGGCAGTTCGGCAGAGGCAACGGCGCTGCCGGGTTCCGGATAATGATAACACCGCATCGCCTCTATCAGCCGCTGACAACTCGGCGAGATAATAAGCCTGCTCTTGCCGTCGCCGGCCCGAATCGCCCGCCGGATAAGCTCAATGCCCTCTAAGATGCCGCTTCGCCGGTATCGGGCCACTATCCCCAGCGTCCGCATCTCGCGAACGGTACTTGTGCCGGTAACATCATTTACACCGGCCCCGGCGGGGTCACAAAATGTCGCAGCCACCCGTGCTTCTCCACCGGGTGTGCGGCTCTTAATCTCGTCAACATGCACATCAATCGTCGCCCGACTGCGAACATACTCATCTATCACCCGAACAACGCCGGCGCTGTCAACCTGAATCCACAAGCACACAAACGGATTTACAAAACCAAAATCAAGCGCGCGATACACGGCTAAATTCGGGTCATAATCGACCGGCTGCACGTGCCTGGCCGGGTCGAATTCGTCAAAGACCACATTCTCAAGCGAAGGCCTTTTGCAGAGCATCTCGGCCTCCCAGCCCGCCCTGCTGGCCCGACGCATTTGCGTTATACAATCATCAATTTTCAGATAACCGTTTGCTGATTTGGCTTTGCCCTGGCAATCACCCCATAAGGAACACTGCGAGCAGCTTCTATCGGTGCACTTTTCAATCACTTCCCATACACACCACTTGAAAACCAGCGTGCCAAGCCGACCCGCAGATGAAACTATCTTTTGCATCAAGCCGTAAGGCCGATGCATCGTGCTGATTAGCTCCATAGCGGCTGCAAGATTAGCGGTGCTTTGTGTAGTGAACTTTGCGGCTGCAAAAACATCCTCATCGAAAAGCTCAACCTCATCGCAGCGAAGTTTCTGAATATGCTGGCCGCGAACACTGGTCGCCGATTGTGTCAGCACCTCAACGGACGAGCCGTTGACAAAGCGGCATTTTGCTTTGAGGGCAGGGCCTGCCGGAAACTCATCGAATCCGTTCAATAAAAAACCGGTCAGGTATTGGTACATCCTGCCGGACTGCTCACCTGAGCCGCCCAGGATTCGCACCTGGCAGTTCGGCTTAAAGACGCAGTCCAGAAGCGTAGCGACCGCAGCTAATTCGGTTTTGCCGCCGGAACGGTTGGCCCAGACAACCGCATCGGCATTGGCCGGCCTTTCCGCAGCAAAGTCGGCGGAGAAACTGTGCCACAGATAGTCCATCGGCCGGTTGTGTTCCGGGCAGATTCTTTTGTCGGGAACCTCGATGCCCAGAAAGACTTTGACGTAATTTTTAAGGTCCCGCCTTGTCCTCGGCCGACTTCGCCGAAGAGCCGAGTAAATGTGAGCTGCTTTTTCAATGTTACTGTCGCTTGTCGATTTGTCCAAAGCTAATTGTGCCATAGCGGTTGCCCTCCAATTTGATGTGTTACTCTTATATTACAATTGTTTAGGATGTCGAAACAGGTAAAATCCTTTCGTGTTTTCCGAATTGTCGTTAATCTAATGGCTTGAAGATGGTTTGGGGATTTTCAGAGGTTAATCTTCCATAGAATTCCAGAGCATATCTGTCTGTCATGCTTGCAGAATAAACTCATACTTGTTTCCTCCGTGTTAATGCCGAATGTATTGATTTTCATAAGTGGTCTCCCGCTTCTATTATATTCATTGACCTGCTACATTCAATCATTTTTTACGAACTATTGCTCTGCTTCCGCTAAAGCTGCCAGTAGTTTACTGCAGGTTTCGGCTGGTAGCTGTTGGGCCTCACCCCTCTTTGCGTTTTCTTGTAGGAAAAAGATGATTTGTCAAACCAGTTGCCTGCGATTGTATAAGTTTGATTCCCTCGCGAAGCTCTTTACAATTGGAAACGATTTTATTGATGTTGAGGCTGTTTATGAAGTTCGTAGCATTTCTGCCTTTGGAGTAGATTTTATTATTTCTCTCAAACAATCTTTGCAAATCTTTATACCCAAACTTCTCAGGTGGTTCAAAAGCTCTTAGGTTTCTTTGTGGTTTTGGAACTTTTAAGAATTGGTATATTCCTTCAATATCAGATAGAAACCAAGATTCTATTTCTTGTGTGGCTTTTATGAGATTTATACTTAAAACCTTATTCATATTCTGGTTCTTGATGTGTTTTTTTACTTTTTTAATGTTGAATTCCGGAACCTCACCGTACCTCGACTCTCTATCAAAGCAGCAGTAAGCTCTGATTTGCTCATCTTTGTGTTGTTGAACATAATCCTCAATGGCAGTAATAACTTTTTTGTTTATGTTATATAGGCCTTCAAGATTTCGTATTGTGACTCGACAGTTGTTTAGGAAATTATTCTTGATTCGCTTATAAAAGAGCGTTTCGGTGTAGCCTTCGACTAGCAAAAGTGATACTGGTTTTTTGGTAACTCTAGGCTCATCCTCCCTGACCATAAAACTATCCTTCCCTGAAACCTTCGAAGTCGTTTGTGAGCAATTCACCAAAACTCATTAGATTCTTGTTGAGATATTCTCGGAGCTGTCTGGAATTCTTCACTTTCTCAAAATGTGTAGCGCCAGTTTCGTCGACAACAGCGACGTTAACATCTTCAGGCCTTATACCGTTGAGCACATATGGTGAGTGAGTAGTTATCAATACTGGCCATCTGTCGGCGTAATCCTGCAAAAATCGAAGCAGCCTCTCAACAGCTGCTGGATGCAGACAATTCTCTAGTTCTTCCAAGCACAGAATTGGTCCTCTTATTTCTTTGGAAAATAATGCTTCCAATATAGCCACCGCTACGAGAGTACCATCAGAATATTCGTCGATAAAAGAAAGACTGTCACCTTTGCGCTTGATAAAGAACAACCTTACCCGCTTCGATTTTTCTTTATCTCCATTTTTTTTGGATGGTACTGGTATATTGCGGACGTCAAAGCGTACATCTTCCAAGTCAAGAATGTCACAGAGGCTTTCTACGAAAAGTTTGTAGTATTTGCCTTCTTCTTTTATGTTGTCCAAAGCAAGCGACAAGTCAAAAGAAGACACCCTAATACCTTCGATAGCTTGTTCCCTATCTATACCATCTCGCAAGGCTGTGGGAGATATTGCAAAAATTCTTGTCATTCCTATCCAATTTATTGCATTAGAAAATTCCTCCAACTCTGCAGGCAGACCTTCAAAATCAGGGTACAATGACTCTATTGCCAATAGTGATGAATTGTCTTTGGCTATTTTGTGGGAATTGTTGACTATCTTTAGTTTTCTGTCTTGTCGTGAGATATATATTTTTGCGGGGCCTCGCTTGGATGGATTTTTTGCAGTAAGCATTTCTGAAACAAAGCTTCCATCTCCGTTCTCTGAATCATCACACTGGATTCTAACCTCATAGTCAACTGCCCATAGTTTTCTATTAACAGTCGTTTCAAATGCTATACCTATAGCCATTGGCTTATTCATGTGTTTTTCTAAGTGACACATAGAAAAATCTGCAACGAAACGTGGAGTTAGGCCCTCTAAAATTCTTTTACGAAGTTTTTCATCGCCGAAACAAAGTGGCCAGAGTATCTGTATTGCCTCGAGCAGGTTTGATTTGCCACTGTTGTTTGGCCCGACTAACACATTGAAATCGCCGAGGTTGACCACGCAGTTTATCAGGTTCTTGTAGCCGTCAACTCTTATCTGTTTTAGTTTCATAATTGTGCCCTCAAACAAGCTTAATTAGCCTCAAAACACTCAATATATCAGCATTTTCGGCTTAATTCAATACGAAAATAAGCATAATTGGTTCGGATGCAAGTAAATTTTCCATTTTTTTTAAGATTTTTCATTCTTTTTCCTTTGCCAATGCCGCTAATAATCTGCTGGCGGTCTCGTCTGAAAGCTGCTCGGCCGGGTTTTCGCTGTCTCTTTTTGTTTTGTCGGACTGCTCAGTTTTTTGGGCCGCAATCTTAGGCAAAGAGATAATATCCAGGCACGCCTTGCGTGCTGTCTCCTGGTTTTCCGACTCGGTAAGTTGCACCAGCTTCGCCGCCGCCAGCGGAGCGTACCTTGCAATGA
Organism: Phycisphaerae bacterium; assembly: GCA_030603035.1. The sequence goes on from JAUVYQ010000068.1 coordinate 11,098, forward strand.
TAAGCCCGCTTTGACGATGAGCGCTGGCGATACGCCGGTCGAACTCCTCGACAAAGTCACCGTCCGCCAGCCATTTGTTATAAACGTCTCTGCTTACCTTGTGCTTGGCCAGAACCGACTGCTCGTCAAGTTCGCCGCTGAACATATCATCTATCACGGCAAGCTGTCTTTTCCTCAACTTCTTTGTTTCCCTCATTTTTTAAAACCCCCGCAATTAGCCATTGAATCGTCAAGAAAATGCTGAGCTATATGCGTAAGTGCCGCTGCTCGCCTTGCCGCCCTTGTTCCTCCGCTTTCACTTTCCTCAGTCAGTAACAACGCTCTCTCTATTGTTTGCTGTTGCTCATCGTCCACAAAAAACACTAACGAATTTGCAAAGGCTTTGGATTTGCGATTTTCGACTTCCGACTTACAGGCATCGAGCATCGAGTATCCGCCATTAGGCGTCCTGCGGAGAGCATCGAGCATTGAGTTAAGCCGTTCAATCTGCTTTGCTGTCTGCGGTAGGAGTTTTGCAAGCTCACGGAATTCAAATCTTTTGCTGAGTTGCTTTAACAGTTTCAGCTTTTTAGCTAATTCGTCTGAGCCTCCAAGCCGGTTGAGCGTCGCAAGCAAAATGCCCGTCTCCTCGTCGTCGATGTCCCATACTATGCAATCGGCGGTTTCATAGCCGAGCTTCGCCAGGGCCTGACAGCGATGATGGCCGTTAATTATCTGAAAATAATCGGCTTTGCCCGGGCACGGCCGAACTATCAACGGCTCGTATCGACCGCTCCGCTCTATGTTACGAACCAGCTTGGCAAAATTGACTCTGCTCATCTGGTTGGGATTGTCCGGATGAAAATCGAGTTTATCCAATGCGATTGATTGAATTGAATTTGTCATAATTATTCTAAATTCGGATTAAACCAGATGTAATAGACCGGACGTAATGTGAGCTTGCTCAATACAAATCTTGTTCGTTCTCCCCCTGGGGACATTTGCCGTCTTTTGCCGTAACTTTGCAGAAAATTTCTTATCTGGAGCTTGATAAATTCAGCCTCAGGTCCCTGCAGCTGGCCGAGTCGCTCCTGTGCTTTTTGCGGGTCGATTAGTAAATCTTTTTCTATCCCCACCATACTAAGTGCTTCGACAAGCTGCACACAGCGGGCCGGCATCTTCGCTTTGTAGGCCTTCATCCCCGCTTTTTCAAAGAACGGATTGACTAATCCCATCACCGCCATCGCCTCGACGATGGGGACATTCATTTGCGGCATCGTCTCACGCACCAATCGAGTCGCTAACCCAAGCCCGCGAAATCTCGGCTCGATAATGACTCTGCTGATACGCCGGATGTTGTTGTTGATAAGAGCTAACTGCGTCTTCTTATCGAAGCCGGCAAACAGATTATCCGTAGCGACATTCCGAAGCTCCAGTCCCGGGCTCGGCATCGTATAAACGATAACGCCGATTGTCTCATCTCTAAAACGCAGAGCAAAAATCGCTGCATAAGGCCCGGACCGGCTGTCACGATAGTGATAGTGTGCAAGCTGCTTGTAGTCATCAAGACAGCCGCGAACAATTCGCAACTTCCTGCATACAGAACACTTTTCCGATTTTTCTGTAGGCATTCCAAATCCACCTACTGTCATTGCGTGGCAATCTCACTCCCTAATTAACCATTTACCAATCACCATCCCGTCCAATCTGCGTAATCCGCGATTAAAGTTTTCTTTGCGCCTTTGTTTCTTAGTGGCAATTCGTGATTAACGTTCTCTGTGCCCTCTGTGCCCTCTGTGGCAAAAAAGATTTGTTTTAGTATTTGAATTTGGTTCATTTGAATTTGTTTCCACCGCAAGGTGTCCTGCGGAGTGCTTCGATACCGTTCAGGTCCGGCCCGGCTTCAGACGGGACGGATTATTATTTCGAGTTTGCCGTTTTTGGCCGGAGGCCAAAAAGACGGGCCTCTATAATTGGCTGAACCTGCGCGTTTGAGTCGAAAATCCGCCGATTTTTCCCCTTGCCCTCTTTCGTAAACCCTTAGCTGCAAACGAATAAAAAATTTTTTGAAAATTCCGATTTTTGCCGCTAACTACCTGCAGATTTGATTGAAAATTACGCTAAATCTTGAATCTGAAATCTGAAATCTGAGATTCTAACTACCCGCAGATTTGATTGATTTTCTGAGTTTTTCCGTTGAACTAAGACAGGCGGTTGTTAAAACAGTGCGGTGAAAACAAACATTTCTGAAGGGCGATAAAATGAAAGTGAAAAATTAGTTAGTTTAATGCTTGCCTTTTCCATATTTTTTGCTGGTTGTGCTGCAGAAAAAGGTTGCGATATGAGTGGAGTCAAAGCTAAGAGAATACCATCCGTCGAAGAACGGAAAGCGGCAGCTAAAAAGGCCAAGGAAGATGTAGAAGCCACACAAGAAACCAATTATGAGCAAAAACAATAGGTAAATCGGGACGGCTCAGCGTGCAAAGAGTTTAGTCTACTTGAGAGGCCTTTACACCGGGTTGTCGATAGTGGATGAGTAAAGATTTTAACTTGCGGGGCCGGCTTCGGCTGGCCCCGCTTTTTTGCTTAATGGGAATTAGGGAAAGGTAAGTGACTAATCTCTTCAGGGTCGTACACGGCGATTCCCATTTTCCTCGCAACTTTAAGCATATGCTCGTCCGAGCTAAATAAATATGCTTTTTGGTAGTCCCTTTTAAGTTCCTCACAAACACTAAGAACAAGGACATCAATGGGGCTTACTCTGTTTTTTTCGCATAATTTTCCTTGTTCGTCTTTGTATGTAGGAGCTGGGATGTCAAATGAGGTATCATAAATGTTATTGGTTCGTGATATATTGTGATCGTCTACGTTGTGGATAATAATTTTATGTTGTTCCCTATCTTTCCTGAATTTCTTTCTTAATTCTCTTATATTTTTGCTTCGAGTTTTAGGTAATTCTCCTTTTAACTGCCAACTAAAGCCTTCTGTAAAATACGTAAATCTATATTAAATAACGATTTATAATCATTATTTTCTTGCAATCTCCTCCATTTTGGTTATTGTGTAAGTACCGTTACGGAAAACATTTACAACCAAAACAAAGGAGGTTTTATCAT
>JAUVYQ010000039.1 GCA_030603035.1 Phycisphaerae bacterium
TGCTCTGTCTTAAAACAGCCTCTACGGCCTTAAATCGTATCAAAATCGGCTTTTTGGCTATCAAAATCAATTTCTCTGACGAAAACCATCTTTTATCCGACTTCATCAGTCGGAAATTAAGTCATTTTGCAGAAGCCTTAATACTGTAAATATAAGTGTCTAAAGTGCCTAAAGTTAAAAGTGCCTAAAGTTTTGGATTATTCTTCACTCTAGTTCACTTTAGGCACTTTAGCTCACTTTAGGCACTTTCCATTATCGCCATCAAAGCAGATACTTTATTTGCAAATTCGCTGTTTTGCAAGAGTTTTTTTTCGATTTAGTGTAACATATCTGCTTCCGGCGCAATTATACTTATGGCGATGGTTGGTGCTATGGCGAAAATTGTTAAGCGAACGGACATCGATGATTTTGTACTGCGGGCCTGCACGGAAGCTGACGCTCTGGGACAGCTCTACGAGCTGTATTATGAGCGGATTTTCCGGTTTTGCGTCCACCGGCTCTTTGTTAAAGAAGTCGCCGAAGATGTAACATCTACGGTCTTTCTCGAAGTGGCCCGCAGGATTCGCACCTTCAAAGGCCGAACCGAACAGGATTTCCGAAACTGGCTCTATCGCATAGCCGCCAACCAAGCGAATGCTTACATAAGAAAAACGTCGCGCCGCAAACAACTCCTTGCCAGAGCAGCAAAGGCCCCCGCCGTTTTGCTTCGCAAAAACGAAGCAGCGGGGGAACCGAACTGGCCGAGGCTTTATGCGGCTATCTTAAAACTTAAGCCGGAGCACCAGACCATAATTACGCTGCGGTTCTTTGAAAATCTGGAGTTTGAACAGATAGCTAAAATTTTAGACGTCAGGCCTGCAACTGTGCGCGTTACATTACACAGGATTCTTACAAAGTTGCGAAACCATTTGCAAACCGTCTCAAAACTGTCACCCTGAGCGAAGCGAAGGGTCTGGCTAAAGGACCCGGAATGACATCTTGTGTTTTGAGATAGTTTCTCACAACTTATTGTAGATGGAGAACAGTAAAATGTTCAAAAATGAAGCTGATTTCGAAAGAATAGTAAGTCGGCTTAATATCGATAATAAGCCGAATCCTGCGCATCGTGAAAACTTGCGCCGGCAAATGCTTTCTGCCTTTAATGAAGCTGGCCAACAATCCGTAACCCAGATAACCAATTTTCAAGCCATAAGGAAAACGATTATGAAAAGTCCAATTCCAAAACTTGCCGCCGCCGCGGTTATTATCGTCATAGCGATTGGCTTGTACCACTTTAAGTCGGGTGCTTCATTGGTGCCGATTGACATCAGGCTGCCCGCGGCGATGTTCGAGGGCACGCCGCAGGATACCCGAGTGCCCAACCTTGAGAAACCGCTGGGCAGAGACCGCCCGCCGTTTTTAGCTCCCGCTGGAACAAAAAATGTCGCCTTCGAAAAACCCGTGGCCAGCACCGACGACCTGCCAATCATCGGCGAGCTCGAAATGCTCACCGACGGAGACAAGGAAGCCGCTGACGGCAGCTATGTTGAGTTAGGCCCTTCTAAGCAAAGCATCACTATCGACCTCGAAGCTGAGTACAACATATACGCCATTCTGTTCTGGCACTACCATAAGCAGGCCGTCGTTTATTTTGATGTGGTGGTGCAGGTTACCAATGACCCTGATTTTATTACGGGCGTTACGACCCTGTTTAACAACGATATCGACAACTCTTACGGCTTGGGTGTCGGCAAGGATATGCACTATACCGAAACTAACGAGGGCAAACTTATCGACGCCAGGGGTGCCCGCGCCCGCTATGTCCGCCTTTACAGCAATGGCAATACCGGCAACGATTTGAACCACTATATCGAGGTCGAAGTCTTCGCCAAACCCGCAAAATGAAGTTGCCAAAAAGTGTTCAAGAGCCATATTAAGGCCGGGCTTACTTAGCTCGGCCTTTTTTCTTAGCTTATCTTGCAAGGTTGGCATCGGTTATTTGCAATTGAAGGATTTTTCGTCCCCGTCGACCCCATTATGTCAAGCCCATTTTCTAATCGCACCACCCACCACACAGTCACTGGAGCTACCTTCACCGGTAATCTTGACTTGCTCACCTGTAGAATTGGCCAAACCCATCGCTGCTTCACTAAGCAGCTCCTCTAAGGACCCACGATTTTATGGACATCCTCGCTTGGCTTGTAGCCAATACGAGTCGCCTTGGCCCAAACCTCGCTGCCAACATCCAGGCGAACTGGCTCTGTGTAAAGCAGCCAGCGGCCCTGTCTCCCAAGTCGGTACCCGATGGAGGCACCCTCTGTGGTGCAGGCGATTTTCACAGTTACTTTACCTTTTTTTGTGGCGCTGGTGGTTTCAATGACTGGTGCAGCCGTAACAGGCTGCTTTCTCCCAGGCCACATCCGTTCGATAAGCTCCTCTTCAGGAATACCACCAAGGTCACCGCTATCTTTTCTCCACTCTTCCAGCACAGCACGCATCCGTTTGAGCACATCCTGGTGCTCGGGCGATTCAGTTAGGTTGTTCACCTCGTGGGGGTCAGCTACCACATCGTAAAGTTCCTCGACCGGCTTGGTCTTTCGGAAGAACAGCTTCTGCGGCCCCTTGAGTTTGCCCTCGGCGTTGAGCCGACGCCACTCTTTCATAATCGGCATCCTGTCACGATAGGGTATGGGCTGAGCGTATGCCTTCTCCGGCATAAAGTTCCGAATATACTTGTACCTCTTATCCCGAACGCAACGAATGTGGTCGTCGCTGGTCTTGTCCATGCGTTCGCGCCCGGCAAAAATATACCTTCTCGCCTCACCCTTCTCGCCACCCAGAAAAGCTCTACCCTGCATATACGATGGAATCTCTACCCCAGCGATACTTAGCACCGTAGGCCCAAAATCGATACAGCTGATTAGGTCGTCACAGACGCTGCCTGGTTTTATCACACCAGGCCAGCGAACAATCAGCGGCACATGAATGCCCGAATCATAGACCCATCGCTTGTGCCGCGGTAGTCCCCGGCCATGGTCGCTCCAGAAGAACACCACTGTATTGTCAGCCAGCCCATCGTCCTCAAGTCGCCGAAGGATTCTCCCTGCCTGCTTATCCATCCTGGTCACATTGTCGTAATACCTGGCGAGGTTATCCCGAACCATGGGCGTGTCGGGGTAATACGGCGGCAGAACCACCTTGGCAGGGTCGTGGACAAGCTTTTGGCCTTCTCTGGGCCAGTTTTGGCTCTCGTGAGACACCGTTAGATTGATAACGCTGAAGAACGGCATACCTTCAGGCCGGTTATGCCAATTGGCCCTGGTGCTGCACTCATCCCAGGCCGTGAACGGTGAGTTGAACTGGTAGTCGGTTTTCACATTATTGCTGCAATAGTACCCAGCCGCACGCAGGTACTCCGTGAAGCACTTGACATACGGCGGCGGCACAGCCTCATAGCCCTTCAGTCTTGTTCGCATGTGCATGGTGCCAATCGTACTCGGGTACATGCCGGTAATAATCGCAGACCGTGTCGGGGCACAGACCGGATAGACCACGAAAGCATTGCTGTAACGGCAGCCTTGTTCAGCCAGCCGGTCGAGGTTCGGCGTATCTGCATAATCGTCGCCGTAGCAACCCAGGTCCGGACTAATATCCTCACAGCTAATCCAGAGAATGTTGAGCCGGTGGCCCTGATTGTCCGCAGACACCTTACCCGCAGACAGCTTCGCAGTGCTTACACATCCCGGTAGCGTTGCCAACGCCGCTCCCAGACTTATGGTTTTCAGAAAATCACGTCGCGTACAGTCGAGCGTGCTCATTTTTTTCTCTCCTGTTTTTCATCTATTGTTTTGTTTGATTTTGCTTGACATCTGTTATTTGTAGCTGAAGAACTTTTCGTGTTTTGTCATTCAGCTTTACTCGCTCGCTTATCCTAATCGGCCAAAGCCAGATTATCTTTTTGCTGTCGGCGACAATAAGCATTTTTTCTCGTACCCCTCGCGGCACTTTCGCGGCGGTCAGGAATTTGCCTACCTTTTTCTCTCCCGTCAAACCCAGAGGCCGGAACCTGTCACCAGCCCGCCAAAAACGAATAACTATCGGCAGTTTCACCTCATCCAGATCAAACCGCTCAATAAGCTCGATTCTCGATTCTCGATTCTCGATTCTCGATTTTCTTCTTCTACGAGCATCCAGCATCGAGCATCCAGCATCAAGTATGGTTGCCTCTATCAAATAGTTGCCAAATCTTGTTTGTCCGGGAACCTTCAATTCGATACTATCGCTTGTTTGGCTTTCGGGCTGCCGGTCTTTTTGCCGACTAAAAATTATTTTTCCGTATTCAAAGCCAACCACAAACCCATCCGGCAATTCTATTTTTTTGTTACTGACTTTTTGCTGTGCGAGCTGTAATATTCTCTCGTAATGCCGTTGTGTCAGGTCTCTCTCACCGCTGCCGATGGCAGTCAAGCTTCGCCGAACCAGCTCAACCTTTACCGGCTCCGGCTCCGACAAAAACCTCTTCAAATTCAATACGATTCTGTTACCGCCGGCCTCGGCCAGCTCCGGCCACATTTTCTCTGCCCGGCTGCAAACAAAGCTATAAAACTTCCGCGCCGACTCAGTTAGCTCGGATAATTGCTCCACGATACAGCCGCCGCAGTCTTTTTGTAATGCCGGAAGCAGCCGATGCCGAATAAAGTTTCGCCTGTAAGTACAATCAGCATTTGTATGGTCTTCACGCCATTTTAGATTTCGCTTTTCTAAATACTCAATAATCTCATCTCGCCTGACGCACAGCAGAGGCCTTACAAAGCGAATATCGCCGGTGAAGACTCGCACCGGCCAAATACCTCCAAGCCCGCGAAAGCCCGTCCCGCGAAGCAACCGCTGCAGGACAGTCTCAGCATTGTCGTTTTTTTGATGTGCCGTCGCTATCCGGCTGCAGTTGTTGGCCTTTGCAATATCAAGCAGACTCTCAATCCGCAATTTCCGTGCAGCCGTCTCAATTGATAGTTTATTTTGATGCGCATACCTTCGCACGTCCAGCCGCTTTGTTGTTACGGCCAAGTTTAGCTCGACTGCCTGTGCCATAACAAAAGCTTCATCCATCTCGGCATCGGTTTCTCTCAACTGATGATTTATATGGGCGCAAACAGTATCCGCACTTAAGACCTTCTCGCTCTTCAGCGCCTGCATTACGTACATAAGTGCGGTCGAATCGGCTCCGCCGGAAACAGCTAACAAAATTCTATCCGCCGAATCAAAAAGCGCGTTGGCTTTGATAAAACCAGCTATCTTGTTCTCAAATTCCGACAGCATTTTTTATACATAAAAAAACGGGCCTGACTCGTTCGTATCGAGGCCAGGCCCGAAACTCTATCAAAAAAAACTTTACCTCAAACCTTTGTCAATGTTACTCACCACTTCTCTCGCTTTGGGTCAGCTCTATGATACGCTCTTCTATAAATTCTTTACGCTTGGTGGACAGCCCACCTCTTTTGAGGACCTCCTGATAATTCTCCAACGCATCTGCTCTGCGAATAGCCAGCCGTTTATCCCAGATATACGCGGCCTTAAACCTGGCAGGATATATCGTATCGGGGTCCCACTGATAGGCCCGTTCGTAGTACAAAGCGGCTATCGTGTAGTCCCCGAAATATTCATGAATTCCGCCCGCCTTGAATGCCGCATCATCAATCTTGTCGCTGGCAGGATGCTTCCTTATCAGTTGATTGTATTTATCCAGGGCCACCCGCAGCAGGTCCTTGTCGTAAATAATCACTAAACCTTTCGCCTGCTTTTCAAGCCGCACCGCTTCCATATACATTAATTCCGCTTCTGGAATCATAGTGCTCGCTCTCAAATTAGGCCCCGCTGTGATGGCCTCAATGACGTAGTTATATTGCGGTATAGCATCTAACGCCGCCAGCTCCTTTTTAGCCCACTTCAATTTTACATTGTTGCCCGCCCTGGCATAGTGCTCTACCAGCAATCCAAGATACTGCCGATACCCCTGACGATTGTCTGACATCTCTTCGATGATATCGGTATCGCTCCCCACCATCGTCTTAATTGTTGGAGCAGACTTGATTTGGAATGGCAAAAGCTGGCTTCTGCCGCTGTCAACACCATGGCAGCCAATCAATACGTTCAATAAGACTATAAGCGCTGCCGTCAAAATTGTTCTTGCCATAATGGCCTCCTTTCAACTTTGAACTTAATTTTGCAGATGCCGGATGGTTAAATGGTTATCGCCCACCGATTACCATTCACCAATTAACAATTACCAATCAAACGCCTGCCCGTCAAGAATAAACTCTTAAAAAAAATTCAGCCCCGCCAGCCCTCGGTTTCACCCCTCACAGGCCGCACTTTACTTCATTTCCACAAACAGCCACCAAAACCAGAAACAGCCATTATAGCAGCAATTACCGCAAATTTCTACAACTTTCCCCAAAATTTGCCTTATCTCCCAATTTTCGACCCTTGATTCTCGATTCTCGTCGAGCATCCGGCATCGAGAATCTTCTGTCCGTACCGCAGGGCTTACGAAAAAGTCTATAACCGAAAGTCACTTGAACCAAATCCTGATGAAGTCAGGTAGCCCCGACCCGCAAATCGCTCCTAATTTTTTTTAATTTTTTTAATTTTTTTTCTCGATAGCGCTTGACTAAAGATAAATCTATGTTATACTTGTAATAGTTGAAATAGTACAAATACTCAGGTTGATTTATGCAGTTTCTCATAGACAATGCCTCAGGCAGGCCTGTTTACCAGCAGATAATAGGCCAGATTAAGCGAGACATCGCTTTGGGTAGGCTCACCAAAGATGAAAAGCTGCCTACGGTAAGGCAGCTGGCCGCTCAGCTTGCCATAAACCCCAACACAATAGCCAAGGCCTACCGACAGCTGGAACAGGAAGGCATTATTGTTACCAAGCCGGGTGCCGGTGCTTTTGTCGCGAATCTTGACAGTAATCTGAGCAGAGCCGTCAGAAAAAAACTCGTTTCCGAGGAGCTTGAGCGAATTGCAGTTGAGGCTTTTCACATGCAAATTGACAGGCAAACACTATTGGAGTGGTTCAATAACACAGTTGAAAAATTCCATTTGCCTTTGAAGAAGGGACCATCGAATGGATGAGAACGTTATCAAAGTCGAAAATCTTGTGAAATACTTTGATGGCCGTTGCGTCCTGGACGGCATCAACCTGAATGTACCACCGGGCTGCATCTATGGCCTGTTGGGACGAAATGGTAGCGGGAAAACAACCATTATTCGAATTCTTTTGGGCCTCGAACCGCCAACCCGGGGACAGACTTTCCTGTTGGACGCCCAATCAACCAATCTTTCCGAAAAAGTCCATGGCCGAATCGGTTACGTAGCTGAAGCCCACAACCTTATCCAGAACTATAAGGTCAGCCGACTTGTTAAACTCTGCAAAGACCTTTCCCTGCAATGGAACGACAAGTTTTTTAATCATCTCATAGAAACATTCCGTTTGCCGATGGACCGCAGAGTAAGGCAACTGTCCATCGGTATGCGAGCGCAATTGAACCTTGCGCTGGCTATGGCAATAGACCCGGAACTGCTCATCCTTGACGACCCTACACTCGGCCTTGATACCGTGGCTCGCCGCCGGTTCCTCGAGCTTGCCATCGACCTCATTCAGCAGCAGGGTAGAACCATTTTATTCTGCTCCCACATCCTCAGCGATGTGGAGCGAATCGCCGACCGCATAGGCATACTTGCCGGCGGCAAACTCGTCGTGGATTGCCCTCTGGAACAGCTCAAAAAGTGTGTTAAAAAATTGCGGGTAATCTTCCCCGAATCCCCACCCCCGGACCTCTATCTGACCGAAATTATAAATCAGCAAACCCAGGGCAGAGAATTGGTAATAACCGTCGCCAACTGGAATAAGCAGAAACAGACCGTTCTCGAAACCTTCAAGCCCTCAAGCTGCACTGAGATACCAATGTCACTTGAGGATATATTTATAGAATGCACTAAACCCAATCCGGTGCCGATTACTAACCTGTAACAGGAGATTAAAATGTTTACACTTATAAAAAGAGAGATTCAGGACCATATAGCATATTTCCTCGGAGCGATTCTTTTCTCCGCAGTCATTATTGCCATATCGATTTCTCTAATATACCACTACGATTCTGGGGACCCTCCTGTGTTTCGTATTGGTCTCTCATTTCCGGTTATTATTGTGGTAATCATTGGCTTTTGTGCTATGGGTGCAACCCAGATGTACACCGATAGAACCAGAAAAATCTCCACACTTCTATCAACTCTCGCAGTAACCCGAAGCCGGATATTGCTTGCCAGGATTATCACCGGGATTCTTGCAATTCTAACTTTGCTTGTGCCTCTGACTATTACAGCCGTCGTTCTATTGCGTCTTTTTACCCCACCTATCCCTGTGTATCCTGGTCTGGTTTCCGAAATATTCATAGCAACGTTTCTAATGGCTTTTGCCTGCTATTGTCTTGGCTTACTAACCGGCTGGAACTCAAGCAAAATTATTCCTACATTAGGCGGATTGGTATTAACCTGCATCCTCGTTCCACTGGTTCTTGTGAAAGGCTTCGGCTTGCATATTGTAGTTATATTGTTGCTGTTTATTGTTGCGTCTTTAATACGCACCTGGCACAAATTTATGTCAACATCACTTTAGGAATATAACTATGAAGTCTCTAATAAACTATCCTGTTAAGGTTTTCGCTACCGGTTTTGTTGTTCTGGTATTGCTCTCGATACCGTTATTCTGGTTCCGATTTCTATGCCAGACATCCCTTGCTGTTAGGATGCCTTCGGATGCCAGAAACGTTTCCATAAGACCATCCGGCTTGGTGCCGCCCGAGCTTGAGAATGACCCCAACGTCGTTCGTCACTCCTACGTCCGAGCAATTATGAGACAAGAACCTTTATTCCTTGGAATTGTTGATTATTTTCAGGCAAGATCGCCGGGAGGACGTTACTCAAACATCTATTATATCGAACCTGATGAAAACTGGATGTACTTTGATGAAAAACTGGGATTAATCGTTCGCAAATATACTGACGTACAAAGCAGACCTGATAAACCGTGGGCAAAATTGGTAAAGAGAATAGAACTTTTCGCCGGGCCTGAAGGAATTTCAGAAACTCCGGACAAAACTCTGGGCAGATTCATCTCCCCAATTATAGATTCAGAGCGGTGGTACCCGTTAAGATTATATGACAGGAAGCTGCGCCACTTTTTCACCGTCAATTTTTATAAAAGAACCGTAGTCAAAGGACCCAGACTTGGTAAAGATGACTCCCACAAGCCAGTCCGGATAGGCCGGTTAAGTAAAAACTCTTCGTTATGCTACTTGTACCGGTCGCCTCCTATGGTAAAGCCAACTGATGAGGACATAGAGAAAGGACGCTATAGACCAACTTCCCTCAAACCTATCATAAACTGGGTTTATCCGGGTCGGTATCTGCTTGTCCTCGACGAATCCGGCCGGATTGACTTGTTGGACATAGAGACGCTTGAATTTGTTGGTACCGCCGGCTATCTACCTGCCCCTGAGACATTTTTCCCCTCAAAGCGATCCGTAACACCAAAAGATTTATTGAGCTATGAGGTTTTGCCCGTGGCTTTTACCACGGACAAGAAATACAGGGGTATGTGTGTAGCCGGTGTGTCCCGAGAGGGCACCGCTATGGGCCTTGTGGTCTTCGATGAAAACGGAAAACTCATCAGAAAAAAATATTCCAGGCTTGCGAAATATAGAGGACCCCAATATAGAGGGCACCAAACAATAGATGTCCGCTCCAGCAAAGCAGCTTTCTTCGAGGTCCCCTGGGCCCCTGCGCTAACTCTAACAAAATACCTCCTGGAAAACTTTCAACCACCGTTTTTGTCTCTCGCCTCTTACTTTACTGCGTCGAGCTTCGAAGCTGCCGCTGGCCACAGAGCGCTCTTTCTCCTGCCTGATTCATTTGTAGCAATGAAAGGTAGAGATGTTAGTGAAGGCATGGCAGGCAGACTCCCATCTGCCCTGCTGTTGATGTTGCCTTCGATAATATTGGTAATACTGCTCACCTGGCGGGTAAGCAAAGATGCTGCTGCTGTCGGCCTTTCGGAAAATGCAAAACTTCTCTGGGTGATTGGAACTATTGCTTTCGGCTTAACTGCCTATATCACCTACAGACTGACCCGACCAAAGATAACTTTGGTAACCTGTACTAACTGCGGCAAGCTGCGGCGCCCCGATATGGCCAGATGCCATCGCTGCGGCAGCAAATGGCACATCCCGGAACTTACACCGCCAACCTGGCGGGTTGTTGACGAACAAAACTAAACCCCGGCCCCATTCGCGAAATACACTTCACAAATATGCCATTGAAAAGAGCACCGCGGCGAAACAATTTTTAATCCCGTATCCGCTCCAGCCGGCCCGGCCAGAGATGTGCCCTTTATTCGTATTGCACCAAACAAGATACCGTTCTCGTCATACCTTTTCCGGAACGACAAACGGCTCACGGTAGTTGCGCGCGACGTACATATTCGCCCAGTCGCTGTATTCGCCGACGAATTTCTCCCGCCTTGTATCCATCGTCAGCATCGGCCCCATCGTTATCGGCTCTTTCTCCAGGTCCACCTCGTTGGCATTGAGGTGACTGAGCATCCTCTCGAACGAGTCCATCAGCTCGGCGTTGTCCCCGATGGCCTTCTTAATCTCGCTCGCCGGCATCTTCTTGCCGATACGATGCGAGACGTTGCCCATGTGGCAAAGAGCGCTGGAGATGTGTCCTTTCTCGATGTCGGCGTTAAGGTCGCTGACCTTATGGCTGCGAACCGCATCGATAAAGTTCTGGTGGTGCCCGCCACCGCCGCCGCTGGAGAACTGCTTTAGTTTTTTGCCGCTATTGTCGTATGTCCAGCCGCCGCCAGCGCCGCCGACAAAGTAGCCATTCTCACACTGAACGCAAATGCCGATGCGAGTACCTCTAAAGTTGTCCATCGACCTGTCGCCTTTTTTGCAAGGCAGGCCACGGACCTCGAAGATAAGCGGGGCGGGCTTGTAATCGAGGAACACAATCTGCGTATTGGCCGTTTCGCCCGCATCGTTAACTCCCAATCTGCCGCCTATGCTGATGACTCGCGGCGCCAGCTTCTCCGGGCCGCCCAATGCCCAACGCGCCATGTCCATCTCGTGAATGCCCTGGTTGCCGAGGTCGCCGTTGCCGGTGTTCCAGACCCAATGCCATTTGTAGTGCAACTTCTCTCTTCGCAGGGGCTCCATCTCGGCTGGTCCGCACCACAGATTATAATCCACACTCGCTGGAACCGGATTCGGCCCATTGGTCCCGTTAACAATTCCATTGGTGCCTTTGAAGCGGGGGTTGTAGCAGAAACCACGCGCCCACTTTATCGCACCGAGCTTGCCTTCCTGCATATATTTGAACGCCTCCATCAATCCCTGGTCGGAGCGCTTCTGCGTGCCGGTTTGCACAATCCGGTTGTACTTGCGGGCCGCCTCGACCATTTTCCGCCCTTCCCAGATGTTGTGCGACACGGGCTTCTCGATATAGACGTCCTTGCCCGCCTGGCACGCCCATATCGTTACAAGCGAATGCCAGTGGTTGGGCGTCGCAGAGGTAATAGCGTCAATGCTCTTATCTTCCAGCAGCTTGCGAACGTCAATGTAGGTCTTGACCTTCTGTCCGTATTTCTTCTCGAAATCGCGTGCCTTGCTTTCCACGTGCGCCTTGTCTGCATCGCAAAGCGCTACCACGCGCACGCCCTTCTTTTCGTTGAAGTACCTGATGTGACCGCCGCCCTGGCCCCCGGTGCCGACCACCGCAAACCGCAGGTCGTCATTCGCACCGCGCACACGCGAGTTCGGGGCCAGCACTGCCATTGCTGCACCGGCAGCCACCGAACTCTTGATAAATTCTCGACGTATAATTTTGCTCATAATACTTTCTCTCCTTTATGTTTGATAATAATGTTGTCTACGATATCGTTTTCTTCAGCATATCGTAGAATCGGTTCTTTGTCAACTATTTTGCTCATTTTATAGCCGCATATTCACGGTAATGTTCTGCTACTTTGGCCTGTTTCTCATCGCCTTTATGAAAATACAGCCGATACCGAAAGGTCAAACTTTGGCCGGATGCGATGGTAATATCTCCGGTTCCCCTCGGCTTGCCTTCAAAGTTATGCACCCCGAACGGATTGGCCGTAAACAATCCATAATCTCGAACGTGCCACCACGTCGGATGTTTCGGGTTTTGCGGATGGTCAAAAATCGCCACGCCTACAATCCGGCCCTCTACCGGCCCATAATAATCGCACCACGCCGCACGCTTACCCCACGTTGCTTTGTCGCGAACACCTTCGCTGTTGACAATATGCCCCTTACCGACTTTACCTCGCAGTCGCATCGTGGGCGCCAGCCGAATCGCCATCGAGCCCTCCTTCGTATCACCCAAAACCACCTTGCCCTCAGAAGCGTGGATGGTAATCTCGAAGTCCATCATTTGGCCATCCGGCCGATTGTAAAACTTGTGTGTCCGCGTATCCGTGCATACGACTTTGCCGTTCGCTGCCACCCATTTATTTCGCGACTGAATGATACCGACCTTGCGGCCGGAACCGACCTTAACGAATTTATCGTGTACAATCCTGTCGTTGCGCCCCTGCCAGAAATCGTGCCCGTTCACTTCTCCGTGCGTAAACCACAGCGACCGGTGATGTTTATGGTCTTGCGCTTCGTCCTTACCCTCCTTCATCGGCCAGTGACGAGTGATATTAACTCCCGTCGGCCCTATCACCGGATAAAAATACGGAAACGGCGCATCTTTGAAGTTGTATTCCGTGAATAGTTTGCCATTGACCTCAACCCTTAACTTCTCTGGCAGTTTTGTTATCTTAACGCCGCGACCATCCTCTCTTGGCTTAACGAGTTGTCCCTTTGCAACCATCTCTTGCCAAACCTGTCGCTGCTCGATCAGCGCCTTGACCCTGTCCTTCGGGTTCGTGCGGGCTTCAAGAAGTATCCAGCCGTCGTAGTCCATCGCTACAAACAGGTTCATCAGCTCCTGATAGGGGTAGCTGCCGATGTTCAGCTCGCGGATGTGCACGGTCGCGCCGAAGCGGTCCTTGACTAAGTTGAAGTTATACTCCAGTCCTTGCCCGGTCAGGTCCTGCGAGTTGCAGTTCCAGCACACGCCGACGTTGGGATGGTCGGCCACGTCCATTATTCCTTTTATCACCGGCAGCGGAGAGCACGCCCCGTGCACCTCCAGCCGAATTTCTTGCCCGTAGTCGGCGCCGAACCGACCCAGCTCATTGAGCGACTTGCCGATTTGCTCTATCGTCTTTTCACGCGACACCCCCCTGGGCAAATCATTCGGCTTGACCTTCACGCCTGAGCCGCCAATGTCGTGCGAGAGCTTGATATACTCCTTCGCCCCCTCGATGTCTCTTCGAAGCTTCGCCGCATCAACATGGTGGAAGGCGAAGTTGGTGCCCAGACCCACCAGTGTTACCGCGCTGTCGCCAAAGCGCTTCTTAACCTCCCGCCGTTGTTCGGCATTGAGGTGCGATTCGACCCCGTGCTTATGCTGAGTGCGCAGCTCAACGCCCAGCACCTTGCTCGCTTCGCAGTTGGCGATTAGTGTCGGCAGCGCCCAATCCCTGCCCCACTGGTAGGTAACCAGACCCAGTTTCATTTTCGGACCGGACGTCCTGGCAGCTGCAGTTCTATCCAGCGTTCTGCCCAGCGGCCCCGCCGCAACCACAGCAGCACCAAGACACATTGATTGTTTAAGAAAATCTCGGCGTGTGTTATGAATTCTACTCATATTTCTCCCTTTCGGTTAAGGATATGTTGTCAGTTTTATTTTTTTGACGCAGATTTCGCAGATTTCGCTGAAAGAGTTTTTTAACCACGGATTACTCCGATTTACAATTCATCAATTCACTAATTCACTAATGAACTAATTTTATCTGCCCGATTATAAAACCAGACTCACCGGTTACGGCACGGCTTCAAATCCCGCGAAAAAGTAACTTTACCGTCATCCGTCGTCTGCCGTCCGTCATCCGTCTTCTGTCGTCCGTCTTCTGTCTTCTGTCGTCCGTCTTCTGTCCTCTGTCCTGCGCTCTCCGTGTACTCTGCCCCGTTAGAAATTTCCCCTTTTTGTATTGTATTGAGCATTGTAGAATTTCTAACGGGGCTCTGCGGTTAAACAACCTTTAATAACCGCTCTGCAATTTTCAAGCCGGCATCCAGCCTCGCAATTTCCTTGCAGGCTTTCTCCATTTCCTTTAGTTTTTTTTCATTTTTCATCAACTCTTCCAGCTCTTCGGCCAGCCATTCAGCCGTCTCTTTGCGCTCCGGCAAATCATCCACTATAACCGCCGCACCCGCCTCAACCAGCTTGTCCGCATTTAAGTACTGATGCCTGTCTCTATGATACGGGTAAGGCATACAGATACTCGGCACAGAAGCCGCAGCATATTCAGCCACACTGACCGCTCCACTCCTGCCGACCACCAAATCCGCAGCCGACAATAAACTCGGCATATCATCGAAATAATCCAGGACCTTACGCCCAATTTTTGTCCCGGCGTACGTCTTCCTGACTTCTTCGTAATTACCGGCCCCTGTTAGATGAACTATTTGCCAATCATCGGCAAAATCAGCTAACTTTTCCAACAGCGAGCACACCGCCCTGTTAATATTTTCCGACCCGCTCGATGCACCGGTTATAAGCAAAGTCTTCTTATTTTCATCAAGGCCTAATTGCTTCATCACCTTGTCCGGCTGTGGATTGTCAAAGCCGCTTCGCAAGGGACAGCCGACAACATTAACGCCCGCGCCTCTGTGCGCAAAATACTCCGCCGTGTCTTCGAACTGCACAAAAATCTCGTCTGCCCACCGTGCTATTATCTTATTTGCCCGACCCGGCACAATATCAACATTCAAAAGCTTGACAGGCACTTTTAGTTTATGCGCTGCGAAACAAACCGGCGCTGCGACAAAGCCGCCGACCCCAATCACTATCGGCTTCTCGCCTTCAGCAATTGCTTCTTTAGCAATTCGATAGCTTTTCAAAAACGAAGTGCAAAAGCCGATTAGCTTGCCGGGCCGGATAGAAAAGCCCTCAGCCGGCAATCGGGTATATTCGAAGCCGGTTTGCGTGAGGATTCGTGCATCGATGCTGCGAGTGCTGACAAAGAGATGTATTTTCGCATCGGGCTCTAATTTTATTATTTGCTCTGCCACAGCGATAGCGGGATATATATGTCCCCCCGTCCCGCCACCGGCAAAGAAAAAACACTTACTCATTCCTTAACGCCTTCATTAACCGCAGTCCGCAGGATGCCTTACGGCAAGAACGCCGAGAACGCAGAGGTCAAAAAGATAATAAGACTATTTTCTCCGCGGTCTCTGCGAGCTCGGCGCTAAAAAAAGCATTTACCACCCATCGAACAGCTCCTTACTTACCTGCGCACTGAAAGTGTGCCCGAACTCGGCGATGAATGCAAGCGTTTTTTCCATTGCTTATGGCCAAAACCCTTGCAAAAATGGGCCATCACGAGAAGAAATCAGTTGATTTTTCCATTAAGGCGGTTTACTTTATGAAAGTAGAAGTTGGTATTGTAAACGGCCTAAGAGGCAAAAAAACCGGTGTAGAATGCTCGTTTAATAGTTTTATATAAAATTATCCGTAGAAAAAACGGGAAAACGGAGATTTAAAAATGTCACATACAGAAATATTAAAAATGCTGAGAGCATTCAAAGAAAATTGTGCTGAACAATATGGAATAATCTCTCTTGGCCTGTTTGGTTCTGCAGCACGCGATGAAAGTCACGCTGACAGTGATGTTGATATTGTTATAAAGCTGAAAAAACAGGACCTGTTTAATATGATAGGTATAAAACAGGATTTGGAAGAAACGCTGCACACAAACGTTGATGTAATCAGTTATCGCGAAAAAATGAATACTTTTCTTAAAAACAGAATCGATAAGGAAACGATCTATGTATGATAAGGATATTATATCTCACCAGTATTTTGACGTGAATGCCGAAGCGATTTTTGATGTCTGCCAAACTAAAATAAAGATACTTTCCGACACAATCACTAAAATCATTGAAGGCTTAAAATAATGGCCGGGCACCTTGGTATTGTAAGTTTGAAGTATGGCATCGTAAGCATGATATGTCGCAAATGAAGCTTTACCTATCGCAAAGTAAATTAGCAAAGGCCTCATAACGATTGAAGAAAATGATATAAATTGTTTATTTCAAGGATGTTAAGTAAAATAGCCACAATTAGTTGAACAGCCGGAAAAAACAGAACTTGAATATCGCGTTGTTGCAATCAATAAAGCAGGCGTTGGCGCAGCCAGTAATACGGTGATGGTCGTGCTGTAAAATCTTGAGGCAAACAACAAATTAGTATGGTGTCCCCGGAATTTTTTAATTAGTATTGTGTCACAAGATTAGTAAACAGAAAGGAGTAAACTATGCCCATAGACAACAAAATTAGAAATCGGTCTTTTGAAGAACTCTTTGAACATCCCATAAGGTTTGAAGTTCCCTTCTTTCAAAGAGCATACTCTTGGAAGCGACAACAATGGAAACAGCTCTTTGACGACATTTGGGAGCAAATAATAAGCGATGCAATTGACAAAATCCAAAGTGAGACTGGAGATGAAAGAATAAGTGAAGGGATTTTGGAAGAGCATCTACGTGAACACGAACATTATTTTGGAGCGATAGTTGTTTTGGAAAAACCAAATGCAGACCCAGCATTGAAATCTTTTACAATAGTAGACGGTCAACAAAGAATTACAACGGTTTATCTGCTCCTTAGTTTAATCTCACATATCCTGAAAGAGAAATCATCAGAATACGCAGAAAGATGTATTACCGCTCTTGAAGGTTATACTAAAAATAATATTGACCCTAAAGGGGACGATTACAGAAAATTAAAAGTATTCAGTAACAAAGGCGACCGATTACCGACATATTACATAATATTTAATAACGAAAATCCTGAAAGTCTTTCGCTCCCGATTGACCAACAATTATATGTTCAAGGACAAAATCAAATTGAGGCGTTTTGGAGTTTTGCTTACAAACAACTTAGAGATAAGGATGTAACTGCCTTATGGATTTTTTCCCAAGCAATCCTAAGGAGTTTAAAAATCGTGTGGATACCACTTGATGAAAACAAAGACGATCCACAAGCGATTTTTGAGGGACTTAACGATAAAGGTATGGTATTATCAGCAGTAGAGTTGCTATGCAGTTATTTGTTTAAGCCACTGATTAACGAAGTTACCAGGCGACACGAAAGCATTCACAACGACAAATGGCTAAAAAGTATTAAGAAAGTTGACGGAGAAGACCAATTTGAGTTTTACCTGAGAAATCTTTTTTCAATCAATAGGTACAAGATGATTGGGAAAGGCAGAAAACTTTACTCTCAATTCAAAAACACCAATAAAAATATTTCCGCACAAAAAGCATTTGAGACCATAAATGAAATTTCAGACAACGCAGATATTTTCAATCAAATTAACCAACCACTATCTTGTCATCACCCGAATGGGAAAATACACAGTTTGCTAAAGAAAATTAAGCAGACAAGGATGGCTTCTTCTATCCCTCTCGTTCTTGCAGTTTTGAAAGAACTAAAGGCGAGTAAGATTTCCGAAAACGACACTATAATAATTCTAAAAAATCTTCTCGTTCTTTTGATTAGAAGAAAGGTTTGTGAGTTAAAAACAACAAAATACGATGTTTTCTTCCCTACTCTTTTGAATAAAATCATAAATGAACCCGACAAAGTAAAAGCGTTTAAAGACCAAGTCATCAAAGAAGAGCTTTGGGTTTCAGACCAAGAATTTGAAGATTCATTTATAAATAAACCCTTGTATAAACAAACTGAATTGGAATTTGCCCGACTAATATTGCAAGAAATTGATAAAACAATGCAACCAGACGGACAATTACCTGACTATTCTACTATTAACACGATTGAACATGTGTTACCTCAAACGCTTGACAAAGAATGGATAAACTATTTAGGCGATGAAGCTTTTGACATGAATTTAGAAAGGATAAAAAACACAATCGGTAATCTTTGCTTAATAAGTCAACGAGCAAATAGCCGCGTTGGTCAAGACCCCTTTGAAAGAAAGAAAAACGGGTACACAGATGTAAGTGCATTGACACGCGATTTGAAACAGCGTACTGGTAAATGGAACATTGCAGCAATAAAAAATCGTTCAAGCGACCTTGCTCAAAAGGCACTGGAAATTTGGACATTTGGAACGTAAATTCCGGAAG
>JAUVYQ010000102.1 GCA_030603035.1 Phycisphaerae bacterium
CTATCATAGTTTGTTGTTGGTTGCTCCAGTGAGAATTACCTTCGAATTTGCACAGCACAGCGCCGCCGCTATGGCGTCAGCCACATCGCTCGGCTCCGGCACATCCGGCAAAGATAAAATCGTTTGAATCGTCTTTTGCACTTGCTCCTTCGATGCCCTGCCGTTGCCGGTAAGTGATTTTTTTATACGCGTCGCGCTGAAGCTTCTGACCTCAATTTCCGCCTCTGCGCACCTTTGTAATATAACACCTCTTGCGTGCCCCATCAATATCGCCGTTTTCGGATGTCCATAGTGCGAGTATAATTCTTCCACCGCTACAATCTCAGGCTTAAATCTCTTAAGCAGCGATTCTGTATCCCGGGCAATCTGGTTTAACCTTGCTTCTATTGCCAGGTCGTTGTCAGTTTGAAAAACGCCCGCCTCAATTAGCGCTTCTTTGTCTTCACTTGTCTCCAAACAAGCGTATCCGCAGACCTGCAAACCCGGGTCAATACCGAGTATCCTCATCTCCTTCTCCAGACAGTTTCGTCGGCTTTATCTTCCAGCACAATCCCAATTTCATCCAGTTTGGCACGAGCAGCATCCGCCAACTCAAAATCACCTCGCTTTCGGGCCTCACTTCGCTGCTCAATCAGAATATCAACCAACCTTTCGATTATCTCATCATCGGCTCCGCCGGCTTGTGGATATTCGTCTTTCACAATACCGAGGCAATCCCCACCCAGCCGGTCGAACAGCACATCGAATGCATTAAGCGTTTCTGCGGTCGGATTTCCCTCTTCAAGCAATTTGTTTGCCAACCGAACCAGTTCAAACACAACCGACAGTGCGATGGAAGTATTCAAATCATCGTTCATTGCCGCTTCGAATTTCTCCCTTAACCCCTTCAGCTCCTCCACCATTTTACCGTCGATTTTACCTTTAGCCGCCTGTACCATTCTTTTCCGCACCGCCATAACCGTCTCGGTTATTTTTTCATAACCGCTATAGGCTGCGAACAGCGCTGCATCTGAAAAATCCAGCGGGCTTCTGTAATGGCTGTTCAAAATCAACTGTCTCACCGCCAGCGGGTCATAGCTCTTGGTCAATCTTTCGTGAGCACCGGAAAACGCCTGCTTTAGAGTAATAAAATTATTCAAACTCTTGCCCATCTTTTGTCCATCAACGGTAACCATATTATTGTGCAGCCAGTGTCGAACGAACGGCACGCCGTTGGCCGCCTCCGACTGGGCGATTTCGCACTCGTGATGCGGAAACTGGTTTTCCAGTCCGCCGCCGTGGATATCGATGGTCTTGCCCAGATATTTCATACTCATTACCGAGCATTCCAGATGCCAGCCCGGATAGCCCATCCCCCACGGACTCGGCCACTGCATAATATGGTTCGGCTCGGCTTTCTTCCAGAGGGCAAAGTCCACCGGTGCTCTTTTATCCGGCGAAACCTCTACGCGGGCACCGGCCTGCATCTCTTCGACGTTTCTGCCGGACAGTTTCCCGTAGTCCTTAAACTTAGACACATCGAAATACACCGACCCATTGACCTCGTAAGCATATCCTTTTTCCTGAAGTGTCTTTACCAGCTCTATCTGCTCGGTTATATGTCCGCTGGCTCGCGGGCTTATATCCGGCCGAACGCAGTTCAATCTGTCCATATCCTCGAAGTAACTGCGGGTATAGTACTCCGCCAGCGCCATCGGATGCTTCTTCTCTTTTTTTGCCGCCTCAACAATTTTATCCTCGCCTTCATCCGCATCGTCGGTCAAATGACCTACATCGGTTATATTCTGCACATAGGTAACACTGTACCCCAGGTAGCGAAGATAGCGAACCAGAACGTCAAAGCTTACGTAACTTTTCGCATGCCCCAGATGTGCGTGCCCATATACGGTCGGCCCGCAGACATATACCCCAACCTGGCTTTTCTTCAACGGCTTGAATTCTTCCTTCCTTCTCGTCAAGCTGTTATAAAGATTCAACCCCATCTACAAACACCTTTAAAAAATCCTGTTTGGTAATTGATTTTAGCATTTGGTTTTCTTTTCAATAATCAATTATCATTAATCAGTAATCAATTACAATGTTCTTCTTTTCTTCTTTTTCAAAAGCGCTATGGCCGTGGCGGCCATCGCTTCGCCGGTGCCTACATCACCAAGCTCTTCGTTTGTCTTTGCCTTGACGTTCACAGCGGTAAAATCGATGCCCAAAAGCCCGGCAATGCACCTTTTCATCTGCCCTTTGACCGGCTCCAATTTCGGTTCCTCTGCGTGGATTATCAAATCAATATTGACCACTTCCCAGCGTTTTTCTTCGAGCCGCTCCTTTACAATAAACAAAAGCTCTTTGCTGTCTGCATCCTTCCACCGCGGGTCCGTATCGGGAAACAACGTCCCTATATCACCCATCCCGCTTGCCCCAAGCAGAGCATCGATGACGGCGTGCAGGCCCACATCACCATCGCTGTGGCCGGCCAAACCGGCCGGGTACGGCACATAAACTCCGCCCAGCATCAGCTTCCTGCCTTCAACTATCCTGTGGATATCAGTGCCGATTCCGGTTCTATATTCGGCCTTAGGTTCCTCAATCACAACAGCCCCTTTGTGCTGGGGACATCCGTCCCGACAATCCTCACTGCCCCGGCAAGCGCCTTACCCAATCCCTTGAAAATCGCCTCAGCTATGTGATGGCTGTTCGTCCCGTATGGCACGTTTATATGCAGATTAAACTTGCCCGTATTTGAAAAGCTCCGCAGCATCTCCTCCAGGCACTCGACGTCAAAATCGCCGATTTTATCTGTGCGGTAGTCAACGTTATACACACAGCTCGGCCTGCCGGACAAATCTACCGACACATTGGCCAAGGTCTCTTCCATCGGCACAGAACTATGCCCGTATCTGCCAATCCCTCTTTTATCCCCGAGGGCGCCCAATAAACATTCTCCCAGGCATATTGCAATATCTTCGACCGTATGGTGCACATCGACATTCAAATCGCCTTTGGCGCGGAGCACCAGATCGATTTTGCTGTGCTTGCTCAGATGCGAGAGCATATGGTCTAAAAAGCCGATGCCGGTATCAATCTCATATTTGCCGACGCCGTCCAGATTAAGCTCTACACTGACATCGGTTTCTTTTGTTTGCCTGTGAGTTTTAGCCGTTCTTTCTTCCATAAAAATATCCTTTTTTCTGTCATTCCCGCGAATGCGGGAATCCAAATCTTCTTTCAATTCTTTCTCTGCGTTCTCTGCGGTTAATCTTTTTTGCTCTGATTTAAGATTTCCTTCAAAGTTAGAATGAGTTTATCGTTTTCTTCGTTCGTGCCGACCGTTATCCTCAGCTTATTACTTAGCCCGGGCAGGTCAAAATACCTCACGTAGATATTGCGCTGCACCAGTTTATCATATATCTCGTTTGCCTTGCAATTTTTGCTCTCGGCAAGAACAAAATTGGCGTGGCTTTTTGCCACTTTGAATTTCAAAGCTTGCAGTTGCGCAGTCAATATGGCGCGGTTTCTCTTTACTTCTTCGACATTTTCTTTGAAGCACTTCTGGTCTTTTATCGCTGCAGTGGCGACGGCAATAGCAACCGCATCGACATTGTAGGAGTCCTTGACCTTCATAAGACCGGCTATTAAATCCGGCTGGGCAATCGCATATCCAAATCGCAAACCCGCAAGCGAATATCCTTTGCTCATCGAGCGGAGTATGACCACATTATCAAAATCTTTAACCAGTCCCGCACAATTCTCCTCTGCAAAATCCACGTAGGCCTCATCAATCAGTAATGCCCCGGCCAATTCGTCCGCCAGCGACGCCATTTCGTCAACGCTTGTGAAAGTCCCGCTCGGTGCGTTTGGATTGCAAACAATAGTCAAGGCCGCACCGGTCCCCGCTAATTTGGCCGGCAGATTGAACTCCTCGTCAAACGGAACTTCGATTGCCTTGCAATTTTGCAGATTTGCTAACACCGGATAAAGTGAATACGTCGGAACAGGATATGCGACAGACCGATTTTCGTCACAAAACGCCCGCAGAGCGATAGTCAGCAGCTCGTCTCCGCCGTTGCAGCACATAATATGGTCAGCCGGGACGCCGTTAACTTCCGCTGCTGCCTGGCGAAACGCGTCTCCGTTCGGGTCCGGGTATCGCCGAAGCTGCTCCGCATTTATTTTTGCCAGCACTTTCATTACCGCAGGCGTTGGCGGATACGGATTTTCATTGGTGTTTAGCTTTACGATGCTCGATGCTCTCCGCAGGACGCCTTGCGGCGGATGCTTGATGCTCGATGCCGGAGGCTGAAAACCCGGCTCATAACCCTTCGCCTTTTCAATATTTTCCCGAAAGTAAGCCATTCCTTATTCCAATAATGTCATTGCGAGGCCTGCAAAGCAGGCCGTGGCAATCTCATCCGTTAGGTTTTAGATTGCTTCGTCGCTACGCTCCTCGCAATGACGGAAGAGACGCAATCCGCAATATGCTATTTTTCCAAGATTATACGGATATTCGGTCAGGAGTGAAAGAGAAGATTTTGCGATTATTCGCAGAGTTTATCCTTGAACAAAGTGAAGGAATAATAACTAAGCCGGATATTTCACCATATCCTACCGGCATTGGCGTTCTTGCGCCTTTAAAACTTTGGCTTTGATTTCTGGTGGAAACTCAATCACTCTAACTTTAATACCGTACTTTTCTATACATTGGGCCATCCAACTCTTGTGGATAAATGGTTCGGCTGCGTCACGGTCGGCAAACAGAAGAATACATTGGGCATTACATCCAATTATCTCATTCGTGAATAACAACTTAAATGCATCAGTCATTACTTTATGCTTTTGACCACTCTTAGGTGGACCGATGTGCGACCAAGCCTCACACAGAACTGGGGGAGATTCGCAATATCCATCGAGTTGTATATAACTTGCGCCATCTAATTCGAATTTCCTTGTTGTTAGCTTAACTTCCAATTCACGAGAAAGTGCATCCAAAAGCCATTTCTCCGCCTGTCGTTGCTCAATGCTATCTCCTGGCTGTGTAATATCTTCCCCCTTGCCGATGGATTTAGAATTCATCTTTTTGCCTCAATTCTTTCATAGAGTCTGTGTAATCAGCGAAATCCGTGATTAAATTTCGATATACGCAATACGCATCACGCACGACGCAATACGAATTATTTTTGGCAGTAGTCTATAAGGCGGGCGATTTCGCTGCGAAGGTCCCTGCGATGGACAATCATATCGACAAAGCCGTGCTCTAACATAAACTCGGCCGTTTGAAACCCTTCCGGCAGCTCGACCTTTATTGTCTCGGCAATCGTGCGAGGCCCGGCAAAACCAATCAACGCTCCCGGCTCAGCTATTAAACAATCGCCCAACATTGCAAAGCTCGCCGTAACCCCCCCGGTTGTCGGGTCTGTCAGAACTGAAATGAAAAGTCCGCCAGCCTCGTCATATTTCGCCAACGCCGCAGAGGTCTTGGCCATCTGCCCCAGCGATACGACACCCTCGTGCATCCTCGCTCCGCCGGAGCAGCTAACCACCACCAGAGGCAGTTTCTCGTCAATGGCTTTATCAACAGCCGCACACAGTTTCTCGCCGACTACAAAACCCATAGAGCCCATCAGGAAATTCGGCTCCATCGCCGCTAAGATAACGCCCCTGCCTTTGATAAAGGCCTTGCCGATTCGCATTGCCTCCTTGACACCGCATTTTTTCTCATCGGCTTTCACACGCTGCTTATAAGTGGTATCCCTGTACTTAAAGCCCAGCGGGTCATTGGTCGTCAAATCACTTAATATCTCCTGAAAAGAATCTTCATCGACCAGATACTTGATTCGGGTCGCCGCCTCGATGCGAAAATGATGGTTACATTCCGGACAGACATTAAGATTTCGCTCAACGGCGCTTTTATAGAGCATATGCTCGCAGCCCGGACATCGCGTCCACAGCCCTTCGGGCATCTCTTTCCGCGGCTTCAATGAGAAACCGTTCCATTTCGATTTCGCTTCTCTGGCCATAGCTATAACGTCTCACCAAAAAGATATATTAACATCTTACCAGAAATTCGCTAATTTAGCTACGAAATTACTTGGCCGCCTGGCGAATGGCGTTTATCGCAGCAATACGGTCGGATTTTGAAAATATTGCCTTGCCCACTACGAGCGTATCAGCGCCGTAGGAAACGACAATCGGCGTGGTCTGAGGGTCTATCCCGCCATCAACTTCGATGCGAATATCAGGGCCGACAATTTCTCTTATTCGAGCAATCTTCTTCGCCGCCTCCGGCATAAACTTTTGCCCCCCAAAACCCGGACGGACCGTCATTACCAGAACCATATCACAAAGCGGCGCAATCTTTTCTATCGCCTCAACCGGCGTCTCCGGATTCAGGCATATCCCCGCGGTAACACCAAGCTCGTGCAGCCGGTCAATGAGCTTGTCACTTCTCTCAGCCGCTTCGATATGAAATGTTATATGGTCGGCGCCGGCCTCGGCAAAACGCTCGGCATATTTGGCCGGCTCGCTTATCATCAAATGACTGTCGAAAACCAGCCCGCTGCACTTGCGAAGCTTGGCAATCACCGGCGGCCCGATTGTGATATTCGGAACAAAGTGACCATCCATAACGTCCAGATGCACCATCCTCACGCCGGCCGACTCAATCGCAGCTATCTCCTCAGCCAATCTGGCAAAATCAGCACTCAATATCGATGGTGCAATCTCAATTGTTCCTGCTTTGGGCAGCCGTAAATCAGACATAAGACCATCCGTATTGATTATTGATTAGATACCGGTTTATATTCTTGACCACGAACTGTGAACTCTATTTCTCATCGAGGATTTCGAGGCACTTGAATTTCTTACCTTCTAAAAATTCAAGCGAAGCCCCGCCGCCCGTAGAAATATGGCTTATTCTGTTTTGCAGACCAAGTTTCTCTACCGCGCTTGCACTGTCACCGCCGCCGATTACGCTGCGTGCCCCTTTGCTCGTGGCTTCGGCAACAGCCAGAGCTACTGCCTTCGTTCCTTCATCGAAAGGCGGCAGCTCAAAAACGCCCATCGGGCCGTTCCAGACAATTGTCCGTGCGCCGGAAAGTTTCTCCGCAAAAAGCTTCCGTGTTGCCGGCCCAATATCCACACCCTGCCACTCAGCTTCAATATTACCTGCTACCACTTTATTCTCAGCACCGGCTTTGAATTCGTCGGCAGCTACATTGTCAACCGGCAAAACTATTTCACAGCCAACGTCTTTGGCTCGTTTCAGCAATTTAGTGGCTTCATCAAGAAAATCATCCTCGCACAAGCTCTTGCCGACACTCTGGCCCTCGGCCTTGAAGAATGTATAGGCCATTGCCCCGCCAATCAGTATGCAGTCAACTTTGTCTAACAGATTTTCGATCACACCTATCTTGTCGGAAACTTTCGCTCCGCCTAATATCGCCACGAACGGTCTCTCAGGATTACTTAAAGTCTCACCGAGAAACTTCAGCTCCTTTTCGATCAAAAAGCCGATAACTCGCGGCTTACCCTCCATCATCAACGGCACCGTGTACATTGAAGCATTGTCCCTGTGTGCGGTGCCGAAGGCGTCGTCAACATAGATATCCGCCGGAGCCGCAAGCTCTTTTGCAAAATTGTCTTTGGCCTCTCGCAGTTGCGCATCTTCCTTTGCAGCCTTGTCTTTTATCGTTTCTTCCTTGTGAAAGCGCAGGTTCTCAAGCAGCATACAATCACCGCTCGCCAGTCCCTGCGCCCTGGCTTTTGTCTCAGCCCCAATGCAGTCGTCAGCGAAAATGACTTCTTTGCCCAGCAATTCGGAAAGTCTCTTGGCCACCGGTGCCAGGGTCAGCTTTTCATCCCTCTGCCCCTTCGGTCGGCCAAGATGGCTCATAAGAATCAACGCGCCCCCGCCATTTAATATCTTTTTTATTGTAGGCAGTGCTTTGACGATTCGGTCATCGCTGGTAATCTCGCAATTCTCATCTAAAGGCACATTAAAGTCGCACCGCATCAGCACCTTCTTATCCCGCACATCGATATCAGCAATAGTCTTTTTTGCCATTTCTTACCCGCCTTCCCGGAATTTAGAATGTTGAATTTAGAATTCTCAATTCTTCATTCTCAATTCTAAATTTTTCTACATCTTCGCCATCTTTGCCATAATATCAACGGTGCGGTTCGAATAAGCCCATTCGTTGTCGTACCAACCGATGACCTTGACGGTCCTGCCGATGACTATTGTGCACAGGGAATCGAAGATGCTCGAAGCGGGCTCATTAACGATGTCGCTGCTGACGATTGGCTCATCGCAGTAGACCAGAATGCCCTTCATCGGCCCTTCCGCCGCCGCTTTCATCGCTGCGTTCACGGCATCGACCGTAACGTCCTTTTTAACATTAACCACCAGGTCAACAATACTGCCGACCGGAATCGGCACGCGAATAGCAAAACCATCGAGTTTGCCGTCCAGCTCGGGGATAACTTTACCGATGGCCTTGGCCGCACCGGTCGTGGTCGGGATAATGTTCGCCGCCGCCGCGCGCGCACGACGAAGGTCACTGTGTATCATATCTGCAACCCTCTGGTCGTTGGTATAAGCGTGAATGGTGGTCATAAGCCCTTGCTCAATACCAAACGTATCGTTGAGGACCTTTGACAGAGGCGCCAGACAATTGGTCGTACAACTTGCGTTCGAGACGCATTTAACATCCCTGGTTAGCTTCTCGTCGTTAACGCCCAGAACGATTGTCGCCTCGATATCGTCTTTTGCCGGAACACTCAGGACAACCTTGCCGGCGCCGGCCTTGAGATGGTCTGCGTAACCGCCTTTCGGCGACGAAGCTAAGCGAAAGACTCCCGTCGATTCCAGAACAACCTTCACGTCCATATCTTTCCAGGGCAGCTCAGCCGGGTTCTTAACAGCCAAAACTTTTATATCCTTACCGTTAATGACCAGCTTGCCGTCCCCTGGCTCGACCGTCCCGCCCCATCTGCCCATCACCGTATCATATTTGAACAGATGCGCAAGACTCCTGGCGTCCGAGAGGTCATTGACGGCCACCAGCTCCAGATCGCTCTGGTTTTGCATAATAATTCTTGCCACGGCCCTTCCGATTCGGCCGAACCCGTTAATTCCAACCTTTGTTGCCATTTGTAAATCTCCTTTTTCAATACTGTAAAAGCCTTCTGTAAAATACGTAAATCTATATTAAATAACGATTTATAATCATTATTTTCTTGCAATCTCCTCCATTTTGGTTATTGTGTAAGTACCGTTACGGAAAACATTTACAACCAAAACAAAGGAGGTTTTATCAT
>JAUVYQ010000238.1 GCA_030603035.1 Phycisphaerae bacterium
AGGACACGTTTGATCGGCAAAAGTACGCTTTGAGGACGCTCTATTATATGCAACACGGACCATTGTTTCAAGACCTTTTTTTTTATGATCCTCCGAGTTGAGGTCCGAGTTTAAACAGAAACGGAAAACCGCAGGTTTTACGGACGTAATCCAATGGGATCAACCGGTGAGCTACCAAAAAAAACCTTTGGTATGTCCAGAAATCAACCAAGCATATTCGAACCAGCCCCGTCACGATCTGAGCGGTTCCACCAGGCTTGGGTAATTTGGGTCGGACCGATCTTCCAAAGTCCAACAGGCGCCAATCTGAGGCCCTGATTTTACTGGGGGCCCAGCCAAAACCACATACTATTCGCAAAAAGAAGCCAGAAACAGAAAAAGAGCTCTGAGGGTGGGTGGGTGGGTTCTGAAGCGAGGAAGGAGCCGCGGGCCGCCCAGCCGGCCGCGCAGCGGCTTTTTTGCTCGAAAAGGCCGATCTAATAAAACAACGGAGCCGCCCAGCGGCGACAACAGCGGCGCGCCACATCGGCCTTTGCAGAGCAAAAGCCCGAAGAGTGACGCCAACGAAAAATTGACAAGGATAATTCGCGCCAAGCTCGCGAATAGCGGGCGGCACAGAAAAGAAGGGACGCTAACTCTGGGGCGGTGGGTGGGCAAGGGTCTAGCAGACGCAGCATCCCTAAAACACGAAGCTTTTATCAAAAGCAGAGCTTAAAGAAAATCCCGCTGCGGCTGCTCTTGGGTGGTGGGTGGGTTTTAGTCCTGCGAGCGAAAGCATCCGAAGAACACGAAGCTTGTAAAACAAGCAGAGCTTAATGCAGACACTGCTGTAGCGAGCAATTGCGGAAGTAACTTGCCGCCGCAAATGGCACCTGTTCGCAATGCGGAATCTTCTTATTTGCGGCCCGCGGCGAATTCCGAGCGTTCTTCGCTTGTGATTTTATGTGCATAAGCCTGTGAGATTCGGTGGAAAAAGCTGTGACTTTGTGTTCGCAAGGTTGTGAAATGCTGATCGCCGACTGTTCAGTCTGTGAAAACCTGTGAGTAAACTGCGATCTGCGCACAGGCATCTAACAGCTTATGAACACAATTTCACACAAGGTTGTGATTAATCAGATAAGTATCTAAAAGAAAAGGGTTTATGTTCTGTAGTGGCTGGAAAGTACAGTTCATAAACCCTTGCAAACAAAGAACTGAGCATGGGCAGTCCTTCGTTATAATATTAATACTGATAATTATTTAAATAGCGCTATTATTAATATTAAAGCAACTATTCATTTGCGTAAAGACAACCAATCAAATCACTTGCAGCAACGAATCAATTCATCTCAAATATCGAATCAAAGCACGAAACAGCCACACCGTAAAACGAATCAAACTTTGATATCTCTTGACAATCCGTTGGATTCGTCTAAGAAACCCTTTTTTTTGGCCTGCGCGACAATGTGTTCATCGCCAAAGATTTTGAGGATCGCTTCGTAAATCAAAATGATCAGCTGAAACCACTTGAAGAAATCTTTTCCCAAATTCATATTTCAAGGATCCTTAAAAAGTTACGTTTTCATGACGAACGCCAGAGCATAGAACGGAGGCAGGGAGGATCCCGGATCCGTTGTCCCATTGACGGTTTCCGCCGAGACAGTATTGTCCCAGGTGGCACCAGCTCCTATATCAGAGCCGACAACGGCATCGTGAGTGTGCGGACTGGATGTGAAGCCGTGATTATGGTTGATCGAACCACCGGTTTCGTCAACAGAATAGGTGGTTCCGGCACCGACAATAAAGTTGTCACGTAGGTCAGGCGTTCCGCTGTTTCCATCACAAAGGACGAATCCGGCTGGGATTGAGCCTATGGATCCGCTCCACACTAAAATTAAACCTGAAGGTATATGCATTTCGCTAATCTCCCATTTCTTGTATCCAGAACAACGCATGGAAAGGTGCTCTCGTAGGCGTTGTCAGGGATGTTCCGGTGACTACTTCCTGCGAAACATCGAAGTCAAAGGCGGTCGCTTCGAGAATTGGAACACCATCTTCCCAAGTATGCGGATGAAGATTACTGGTGAAATCATGGACATGGTCGAAGGATCCACCGGTATCATTAGGATTGTAGAAATTACCGGCACCCGGTACCCACTGATCACGTAGATCGGGTGTTCCATTGGATCCGTCACACAGTTGCCAGCTTTCCGGGATGGATCCCAGAGAGCCAGACCACAGGGCGATCGAGCCGATCGGGATGCTATGCACCAGCAACGGCTTCGACTTGAAACGGTTCGCTCAGGCGGCCATCCGCTCGAGCGATCCTCCCGTATGTCCAGATTCGTTGAAGTTCGGAAACGACAAAGGGAGCCGTGAACGTTTCAGGCGTAGTTGGCGCCGTGGTTGAGTCACCCGCGATCGCGTGAGCATACCGCCAAGGGCCATTAAAAAAGTTACGCTGAGGGTTTTGTGGGGACCCGGTAAAGATGAGCATATAGGCATCATCCTCATCAACCCAGTCCATTGCATCATCGAACGCTGCCGATCCAAGTTGAGTTGCTTCGGAGTAGGTACAGGCAAAAGCCGAATCCTGGGCGGGAAGTTCGAAGATGGTTGGAGGTGCGTCGATCAGAGTGATACCGGTGTGTTTAAGAATCAGATTTGACCTGATGTAATGATTGTCTCCGGTCAAGTGTATGTCCTGACCAAGTGGGTTCTTCATC
>JAUVYQ010000167.1 GCA_030603035.1 Phycisphaerae bacterium
GTGCATTGTTTCGCCGAGTCGGTTCGTCATTACAACATTCGAAGCGTACAAATCCCAGGCTGCACGTTGAGCAGCAGTTAAAGTACTGGACCAA
The DNA here is from genome assembly GCA_030603035.1 of Phycisphaerae bacterium. Next base: position 95 of record JAUVYQ010000167.1, read on the forward strand.
CGAGCTGTCAGCTCTGCAAGAGCAGCTCGGACAAGTTGCTGCCTTGCTGTGTTTGGGTTTGTCGGTTTCGTTCGGGACCGGACATAGTTACCGTAGCGATTTCTGGCGAACGTGTTGCCGGCGATACTGCCGGCCATTTGTGTAATACCACCACCATATTTGACAAGGGCCATAATTAACCTCCATTTTTGATAAAATCGAACGGGTCGAAACCAATTTCAGACATTGACCAGGTTACTCCTGGCTCAGCTGGCTTTGCGTCCAATTCCAGATCCTTACCTTTGAATTGAATCGAGCAGGAGCTCAGTAGGATAGCCAGAATCACGATATAAATGTACTTCATACTCATAGCATACACTACATATTGTGTTTGTCAAGCTCAAAAACACAATATATGTGGTATACGCCGGAGCTACACCGAAGAAACGGGAGGAAAACGACGGTTTACCAGGAACAACACCGCAGGTGTCGCTCAGGTCGCTGAGAACAACACCACCGGGCCAGGCAGAGACGAACCGCCATCTTCCGGCCCACAGGGCCGGTTTCTGCCGTAGGTCAGCGAAGCTGGACGGAGGGTCTTCTGTGCCGACTTGGGCCGTTTGCACGGCCACGGCCTTTGCAGGCCGTCTTTTTAAGCAATTCTGGCCCGTCTGCTCAGGCGATAGCGGTCCCTACAACAGAATTTCTGGCGGGCAAGGATAGTTATAATTTGACGCAGACCCGGCCTCAGTTGGCCGGGCTGGTCTGACGGAGTCGCTTAGACCAGCCGCCAGGGATTCTGTGGATAGTGCTGCTTACAAGGGTCGGAATTGCGTGTCTCTGGAATAGTCTTCGGCCTTCCATCTTGGCCGGCTACCTTCCGGATGGCTGGCCGGAAATGGTCGCACACAACGATGGGAGCCGAAATCGCGGCCAGCCAAAAAAACCGGCCCGGTCGCGGGCAAGCCCCTGCTGCCGCAGGGGGTAAGCACCGGCAGGGATGCCGGGGCCGGCGGCAGCAGGGGACGAGGCAGCCGCCGTTCCTCAGGCAGGGATGCCTGGGCGGCTGCCGAAGCAGGATTCGCTCCGGAGTGCGTTCGATGCATATTAAACTTTTTGAGGTCACTCATTATAAGGAACCTTTCGATACTGTCGTTATCATTTCTTATTCTTATCATATTCTGTTCTTATCATATTCTTAGCCGAGTCATCGAGGCTTCTGAGGGTGGTGGGTGGGCTTGGTCTTATTATTTCTTGGTCTTATCATATTCTGTTCTTATCATATTCTGGGGTGGTGGGTGGGCTTGGTTGCATCATCTTGTGTTCGTAAATGCACCCCCTCAGAATCGTGAATGCACCCCCTTGTGTTCGTAAATGCACCCCCTTGTGTTCGTAAATGCATCCCCTTGTGTTCGTAAATGCACCCCCTTGTGTTTGTAAATGCACCTCCTCCAGTGTTGTTTTGGAAATTTGGTGTTATCTAATAATATGTAATATCGTTGTTGTAGCAGACCGAAGGGTGAGTATAGGGATCTTTCCCTGTGGTTTTCGCCTCGAAGACTTCGGCGAAAAACCAGGTTTTTTTCCTGTGAAAAAAAACCTGTGGTGGTCGGTTAACCGAATTCTTTGAGGAATTCGTGGAGGTCGATTTTCAGTCGATGGTCCATATGGCCGAAATGACAGGCGAATAGGAAAATCCAGACAACGTTTGTTATCGGGTATAATTCAAAGAAGGTTCGGGGATGGTCCCAAATGAGGAGTTCTTCGAGTACAGTTTTTGGTATATTGATAAATGGCATTTACGATATCGGTTCCTTCCCGATTTGCGGTCCCCAAAAAACTTTTGCCTGGCCGAGGTGGCCGCGGGAAATCATCGGAGAACAAGCTAACTGATTTACAAAGGCATCGACGCAGGTGAAAGGAGCATCTTGCAGAAACCAAAACGTAAGGCCATCGAAAGCTCTGAAGATTGAGTTTGCAGCACCTAAAATCCAGTCAATGTTTAGGCCGGCCACGGCATAACTCCACGTGCAGGGTAGGACAGGATTTTGAGTTAAGATAAAAGAACTGTTGGGGGGATCGCCGATACTGACAGGGCATTTTTCAATACTGGTCATGGTAGCCAGGACATACTTTGGAGTTACAGTGTCGAAGATGACGGCTGCACAGTTCGGGCAGGCGATTCCCGGGTCCCAAGTTGGATCATTTGGGTCAAGTCCCATAGAACAACACCTCAGAAGAAAGAGACATCAGCACCATGTACAGACCAAGCAATTTGTCGATAGAAGGGTTTGTTTTTGCGAAGAATGGAGACAGCACGGTTACGGCCCACGCCATGTAATTTGCCTTCGCAGCAACAAGTACAGTTAGCAGATTTTGAATTATAACATTTAGCATCACAGCGACTGATTGATTTTCCGAAGCGAAAGAATTGTATCATAATGGACATTTTATATAAACCTTGCATATTTGGTATTCGCACAGGCTTTACATTTTTTGTCACTGGGAAAATCCTTGAAGTCTTGACGGCTTAGACATCGCCATGGTGGAAGTTTTTTACCGCATACAGGACGGATTTCATATCGGTTAATATCTGCACAGTGAATTATCGGAAAAGTATTGATCGAGAATAAAGACATTTTTCCATTGTCATCGATTAGATAGTACATTTTATATGAACCTCGCAAATTTGGTATTCGCACAGACTTTGCACTTCGAGGAGTTACGTAAAAGTTTGAATTCATGTCGGCTTATACAAAATTCACGAGGCAACTTCTTACCGCATATCGGTTGATTTTTGTGTTGAGCAATGCCTTTGCAGTGAATTTTAAGGACCGTGTGATTCATACGGAGTATACGTTGGTAGCTTTTAGGTAGACTGGTAAACATTCTTTAAGCCCTTGCGTAAAAATCCATTACATATTGTTGATGCTGTAAAGGTTGGTTGGTCGGGGGCGGCAAGCCAGTAATCTCTTTATCCAGCAACAACAGGGTAGAGTCAGTTAATAGTGGTTTTTTGTTTCGCCAGGCCTCGAGGATTTCATCGGCAATGTCATCTTCGCCGGCCAGACCGATAATCGTGGACCATGAACCGATAGAAATCCAGGAGTCGGAATCCGGAGGCCTGGTGGGACGAAGTGAGATTTCTTTTGCAGTGCCCCAACAGCCGGCAAGGCGGCGACCTTTGAAACATTCGAAGAGTTCGTATCGATTCCAGGGCAAGAGGTCATACAACTCTGCAGGCGTCGCACAGTAGCGGGCGTTGTGTTTAACTGCTTTGTCGGTGTCGAGGATTGCTCGGATATCGATAACAGTTGAGCCTTTGGTAATTTCGGCCCAGAGTTTCATCAGTTGTTTATGCTCGAGGAAATCCGAGTCGATGAGACAATGGATATGCGGATGCCAGGACCCGTCCGCCTCGGATTTTTTGACTTGAAAAAACCATACGCCGCCTCGGAGTCTGTTCGCTATGAACTTACGCTTTCGGAACTTTTGGAAGGACCGGTAAAGGAAATCAACTTGTGATTTCAGCGGGGCGGACGTATGGCGTAGGGTGAGGGTCATAAGTTTTGGATAGTCGACCCGACAGAACCACTTAGCTACTTCTGATGCAATATAGTTCTGCCGGGCCTGTGCGCAAAGCGGGCACCATCGAAGCTTACACGAGTTGGAAGCGACACGGACCTCACCGGAGAGTGAGTGCCGGATAAACCAGGCGTGAGTACGGCAGGATTTAAGAAGACTTAGCTTGTCCGAATTTTCCTGTTCGTCGATTGCACCGTAGAGGAACTCGGCTGCTTGAAATTCTGCCGCGTGTTCACGCACAACCAGGTCTTGATATGTATTTGGCGTTGACCATCGGCAAGTTGTTACTTCTGGTTGAACTAGAGCAGAGACTTCGGACATTTTGGTAGCTCCGTTGCGTTTTCTCCATTCAACCCCATCGACAGAATCAAGAAAACCAGGCCCGGGGCAAACTGTTTTAGTCCGACCCGGGCCAAATCACGGCACATAAGAATCTGTCGCATGGGGTTACTGTCAGTTGTCGGTAATAGAGGTATTTTGTCAACAGTTTTTTTGAGAATAGCAAGATAGTGCTAAACATTAGCAGCATCGATGCCTGGTAGCTTCGGTCAATACCTACTCGTTGTCGAGGTCGAAGTGATTGCTAAACTGTCCGGTCAGGATTACTTCGGGATGGTCAGCCAGGCGTTCCTTGATTAGGTCGTAAATTACTCGAGCCTGGTCCCGGTCGGGGACTTCCTTGCGAGCTGTGATAATAACGTAACCTTTATCTGCCATATAGATCTAAACCTTTCCCGGTGAACAACACCGTCAAGACAATCTCATAATATAAAACAATTTCCGGTTTGGTGGTTGACCGTCTGCATTGTTAGTTGTTCCGGTATCAACTGCTGTCTGGTCATGACCGCCGGCACCAACAGTCATAACTTCGAGAGGGGGACCCGGGGCAAAGGGATGATGGTGTCCAGCTGTGGTGAAGGGATGGTTGTGGTTTACGCTGCCGCCGACATCGTTCAAATCGCCGTCATCAGTTGCACCTTTGACAAAGAGGCCTGTAAGGTCGGGGGTTCCGTTTGTGCCATCGCAGATTTGCCAACCGTTTGGGATGGTTCCGAAAGCAGTCGACCATATTATGATTGCTCCAATCATAAAATCAGGCGGCAATAAAACAGTCGTTCCGAAAGGGTTCGCTCAGTCTCCCATCGGCACGAAGGATTCGGGCGTAAACCCATTGGTGCTGACCTTCGGCAATTGCAAACAAAACGCCTCCAAGGTCGGGACTTACGGCACCGCCGGGATCAATACCATTGATGAGTCGAATGTAACTCCAGGGACCGCCAAAGAAGTTGCGTTGGGCGTTTTGTGGTACGCCTTGGAAAAGGTACATCATTGCTCCGGTTTCGCTGGACCAATCCATTGTGCTGTCAAACGTAACGATGATTTGTTGAGTGGCTTCGGAACCGGTAACGGAAAAGAGCGGGTCCTGGGCTGGAAGTTCAAAGATGACGGGGCCAGCGTCGACGTTAGTAAGTCCAAGCCTGGTAAGCGTTGAGTTCGAACGGATGTAATGATTGTAACCGGACAGGTGCATTGTTTCGCCGAGTCGGTTC
>JAUVYQ010000355.1 GCA_030603035.1 Phycisphaerae bacterium
CTCAAAGAAGCCAGGGCGCAGGTTGCCGACTCAAAATGGCTCGCGAAACATGCAAAGCCCCTCGGCGAGGAGGAGCACATTGCCGACCTCCGCAGCAAAAGCATCATTGAGCACGGCACCGATTTGGAGTGTGTGGTTTGCCACAACAAGGTTACTACTTTGGTGAGCGGCACCTGCGAAAATTGCTTTCGCAAATGGGCTTTAACCGTTAAGAGGAGATAGGCATGCAAGTAAATCTTCAATCAACGCCGGGGATCTGCAGCGAATACATTGACGAGCATAAGAAGAAAAGGGAAATAAGTGTTGTCATCTCACCCATCAAGGCATTAACCTCCGATGATGGCAGTGCTGTCAAACTTGTATCCGGTTGTAACATGTGGAAGGCATGCAAGAACGAAGACTGCTACTTTAGCATGGCGGCAAGGCACAAAAAAGAGAGAGAAAAGAGCAGATAGCTATCTATTCTGCTTTGTAAAAACAGGAAAGCCTCGGGGGGAAAGGTCCAACCGAGGCTTTTTTAATTAGTGGAGGCTATTTTTACGCCTTTTTCCCGGCGCATTGGCGGGCTGCGCTTGTGAACGCAGACTGGATACGGACATCCTTCTGTCCGCCCATTCCAGCAGCTGGCTTCGAGTAACTCTTGCCCTTCAGCACAGCGCCAATGCAAGCATTGAATGCGCTGGGCCTATGGGCAGGAATCCCTACCATGCGTCGGAGGGTGCGGACCGGTAGTCCTGCTACCTGAGCCATTCTAATTTTGCCCATCGAGACACCTCCAAATAGACTTCTTCATCATCATGAATCATCTTCAGGCTCGTATGCTTGAGCAGCGCAATCGAACTCCTCAAGCCTTCCCCTCAATGGTTCCTCCACTTCGCTTTTTATTTTATCAAACGCCTCGCACAATTGCAAGGGGAGTGCCTCGGCCGCGCGAGCAATTGTATCCAGCTCTTCAGTAAACTTGTTGTAGCCCTTCTCATCGAGTTCCTCGCGGTACCACTGCAGGACCGGAGCCAGCAGGCATTCCCTGCAGATGCCTCTCGGGTCCTCTTCTTGAACCCATATTGCCATGGGCTTTAAGTCAACTGGACACTTTTGTTCCATTACTTTAGCTCTCCTTCCTCGTGCTACAGACGCAGTGGGCAGCCTCAAGGATAACACAATTCTCCAGGTCGACGCCTGTGGTAATCAAGGTTGCTCCAGCGCCAGACAAATCATCAGCATTAGCCAAGTCCGAGGCCTCGCCCAAAGAAACTAAAGCGTACTCAAAAACCTCTTTTTTCTTGGAGTTGCTAGCTAATTCTCGCCGTAGTTCTAATTTCGTTGTTTC
>JAUVYQ010000336.1 GCA_030603035.1 Phycisphaerae bacterium
TACCAAATTGGCAATCCAGTCTGCAATCTCTTGCACGATACGTTCAAGCGCTTCTGCTATACGTTCATATAAATCTGCAATCCAACCTACGGCAGCGTCAATCACACCTTTGATAGAATCCCATAGTGAACCGACAAGGCCTTCTATTACATCGACTATTTTACGTACTTCGTCAATTACTTCAGTAATCTTTTGGCCCACAGAGCCAATAATGCGATTGGCTTCGGTCGATACTTTGAGCCAGATTACGTCAACGGTGTAATTGATCAGACTGATTACATTATCAAACTCTAATAGCAGAGCAGAGTATTCGTCGGCTGTCATGGTTCAGTTACCCGGACGGTCGCACACCGCGCAGTTCGAGCGCCCGGGTCCACTTGTTTTTACGTGACTCCGCTACACGAAGCTCGGCTTTCAGCTTGCCGACATCTTCACCGGTTTCCTCGGCAACAGCGATCAGTGTACGCGCACGTTCTATTTCGGTATCTACGTTTTTCAGATCGTCTGCAATACCTTGCAATACAGGATCGGACATAGTTTACCTCCCGGCTTGTAGATATACCTTTCGTGTTTCAACCCACGGTATCGCGTAATTATTGTCTCGTAACCATTTCTGTACTTGGATTGCAGTGAGCCCCTGGTTGCGGAGACGGCGGATTAAGTCGATCAATTCTTCTGGCATGTTTAGTCCTGATACCAGATCGTGACAAAGCCACGGTTCATTACGCTGTCATCATAGTCTACACTATCAAAGAACCCATCGGTCAATCGAAATATGTATATGTCAGAGAAGCCCATCGTGATACAAAGCCCTGTGGTATACCATCTGCAGAACCGACCCCTCTCGTTAACGGCTGATATAGTGTATTACCATCGTCCCTTATAACTACGTATACAGACCGAATCTGTAGATAATTCAATCCATGCGCGACTGTTACGGTAGAATCGGCGTCCATATCCTAGACGCCGATCTCGATAACCTTGACGCGCATCAAAGAACCGTTAGCTTCCAAGATACCGGGAGGTAGTAAAAATTCATCAAAATCTGGCCTATTGATTAGACCTACATTGATACATCTTTTCGCAGGGTTAACGTCCCCGTAGGGTATGTTCTGTATCTGCAAAAGCCCACCACCGGAAGACAATAATACGGTAGGCACGTGATACTCGTCCGCTGTTGTTTTTCGCCAAATTATAGGATCGCTCTGTATTTTTGTGTTTTCTATCTCGGAGACAAGTAACACTTTGGGCTGTAGTATCTCACCGTTGATACCGATTATATGATCGAATACTTGCGGATTGGTTATTTCCATACTACTGTGCTACATTCTCTAACACATAGAACGCGCTTGCATCAACCGTAGCCATACAATACCAATCGTGCGAACATAATTCAAAATCTCTGTCCCACGTAAGGGACGCAGACCCACCTTGTGGAGCTAACCGTATTCCACGATCATTAGCAACCAAATTAGACGGCG
>JAUVYQ010000324.1 GCA_030603035.1 Phycisphaerae bacterium
GCGTTATTGGCTCTATGTATGTTCTATAGGCCATCTCCGGATCGGTCATTATTGTAGCAGGGTTACTGTTGACTAAAACTACTTTGTAGCCTTCCCGCCTGAGCACTTTACAGGCCTGTGCGCCCGAATAATCAAATTCACAGCCCTGGCCTATAACGATGGGGCCAGAGCCTATAATTAATATCTTTTTGATGTCTTTACGTTTCGGCATCGGTTCCTTTCTCGATTCCTTTACACCATTGACCTTATTATTCTCTTATTTACCATTAAATCCATCAGAGTATACCCCTACCCATTGTCAAGACAAAAAACCGGTTCTTTTAAGGTGGACTCATCGCCACTGGTTAAGGCCGTTGGAACGGAGGGAGCCCGAAGGGCGACCGGAGTGCCAACGGCGACGCCATATACCTCGGCGGGGGTGCGGTAGCCCAACGCCTGATGCAATCGCTGATTATTATAAAACTCAAAATAGCGGCCAAGATAATACCTCGCCTCGGCCACTGTCTGATAGTCTCGCATATAAACTTCCTCAACTTTCACCGTCCGCCACAGTCGCTCTATAAAAATATTATCAAACACCCGTCCTTTGCCGTCCATACTGATCTGCACATCGGCATCCAGCAAAACTTTCGTAAAATCTGTCGAGGTAAACTGGCTGCCCTGATCTGTATTAAAAATATCAGGCTTGCCAAAACGCAACGCCTCTTTCAAAGCTGAAACACAAAACTCCGGCTCCAGCGTTACTGATACTTCCCAGCTGATAACATAGCGGCTGAACCAGTCCATTACTGCCACAAGGTAAAGCCAACCGCGATACATTCTGACATAAGTAATGTCCGTTGACCAGACCTGATCTGGACGAATTATCCGCACCCCTTTGAGCAGGTACGGGTAGATTTTGTGCTGCTTGTCGGGAATACTCAAACCACGCTTACGGCGTGGATAAACGGCTTCTAAGCCCATTTGCCGCATTAGCCGTCGAATACGCTTATGGTTGACATAGTGACCCTGACGACGAAGCCATTCGGTCATCTTGTCAATGCCGTAAAACGGCGTCTCAATGTATTGTTCGTCTAACAATCTCATTAACTTCTCGTTGTATAATGTTTCACCACTTCGCCGGTAGTATAAACTGCCGCGGTTCAATCCGAGTAATTCACACTGCCGACAGATTGACAGCTTCTTATGCCTGGACTCGATAGCTTTTCGCTTTTGCTCAATCGTTAAGTCCAGATTTTTTTTTCAACCAGTCAACCTCAACTTTTAACTGGCCTATCTGCTGATATAAATGCTCGGTCAACTCATCCTGCTTTTGCCTGTCCCGTTGCCGGGAGCGAGAAAACACTTCCGGCGTTGCCTCGAGCAGCTTCTTTTTCCATTGAGTAATCTGATTCGGATGAACCTCATACTCGCTGGCCAGTTCAGCAATCGTTTTGTCGCCCTTGATTGCCGCCAAAGCCAGTTTGGCCTTGAATGCAGCACTGTGATTCCGTCGTTTGTTCTTCATAATTTGTCTCCTGAAACTATTATCGTCTCAGACGACAAATCCACCTTAATCACGCGCCCAGTTTTTGGGGAGTATTATA
>JAUVYQ010000338.1 GCA_030603035.1 Phycisphaerae bacterium
TACTTTGGAATAGTAGGTCTTGCCATACTCTAAAGCGCTTTGGTGATCATAAGTATTTTTAGTTACAAAATCCCCGTCTATGACATCGCTCGCACCAGGTGTTGTTCCTATATAAACTTTATAACCCTTAATTCCTGATAAGTTATCCGTTGGTTTATCCCAACGCCAAGTGGGAGTAGTGTCAGTTGTTGGTGAGAAAGTTTGAGGCTGGCCAGGAATGCTTGGTGCTTGATTGTCTAAATAAAAGTCGACATCGGATTCTGTATTATTTCCATAAGCTAGCCAGCTAGAAGTGTAGCCATCACCGTCAACTACCCTAGCTCGCCAGTGATAAGCTTTGTTTTGAATCAAACTATTTATAGTCGCTTTACTTGTCTCACTAGCTGCAGCAACGTTTCCGTCAACTAAGCCGGTTTCATCGAAATCAATACCGAGTTCTTTGACTTCAAATTGAGCGTTAAGATTTGATGATACGCCGAGTTTCTTAAGATTAGTAACTTCGAGATCAATGCTGCCTTCATTTGTTGCCCCGCCGACCGCAATACTGCTACTATCCGAAGTCCTATACTGCACCGGCTTATCGTGCCCGGTGCCAGAGTAATTAAGACTAACGCTTCTAAGAATCGGGCTGTCGATATAATCCGAAGCAAGTTTTACCCTTAGCTCGGCAAAACGGCTTTTGGCTACCGTATCGGGAATCTCTTTATTATCGGCGTCAAACCAAGTGTTTGAAGTGCCATTATGGCCCACGTACTCAGCAAGATCCAAACCGGCTTCGGTATCGGCAACTCTTATCTGAAACTCTATCTTCTGCCAGCCTTTTCTGATGTGCGCTTCGTAATCAAGGAATTGCCATTTTACTTTTTCACCGGCATCGGCTCTTAGGCCGATAGCTCCGGTGCTAGAATTTCCAAGACTACCTTCTACATCAAGATCCCAACTATCGGGTATTATCATGGGACCTGTATTAAATTCAGTATTGTCAAATGTATACGAAGTGAAAACTCCATTTTCGCCGTTATTGCCCTCAGCAGCTGGCCCGCCATCATAATTCGAAGACGGTGGTTCGACTACATCCGGAGCTTCAACAATTATTCGACCGCCTCCGCCGCCTCCGCCGGAATATGTCCACCCTTTTGTTTCATTTCCGCCCCCTGCAGCAAAAATATTGATCGCATCAACAGTATTCGAGCTTAATATGTATACTCCGCCACCAGAACCGGCGCCTCCGGCACCAAGTACTCCGCTTCTGCCATTTGCCAGAATCTGGCCCTGGAGACTAGTTGACTTGGCATGTATCTTGATAGACCCTCCGCCATTTCCGCCACTGTATGTAGAACCGCCACCTCCGCCTCTGTTGCTCGCAGCACCACCGGAACCAAAAGTTGTTATAGCGGGAAATGCGCCATAGCTATTACCGCCCGGAGCCCAAGGCCCGGGGCCGCCGAGACCAGTACCACCGGCT
>JAUVYQ010000157.1 GCA_030603035.1 Phycisphaerae bacterium
TCCAAGTGGAATTCGCTGCGCTCATACAGAGTTAGACCTACGAGCTGCCGAGCAGCTCGCCGCCACGGCCTTTGGCACGTGTCGGGCGCGGCTCCGTTTCACTCCGGCGCCTGGAACAACGGCAGGGCTACTGCACTCCGCTTCGCTGCGCACATCGCCCTAAAGACGTTCCCGGCGTTCTCCGTTCCACTGCGCCGCGAATCACACAGCACCCCCTACACACCTTTGGCATAGCCATACCCTGCCTGTACTGGACAATCGCCCTGGATTTGGTATAATAACAGGGTGTTTCATTGTGTAGGGGCTTCTGTGCGTTTTGGCCCATCAATCCATAATCACAGGAGCCCCATGTATATTGCGTAGCACCCCTACTTTTTTAGAAGCTTTTGCTTCCGGGTAACAAAACGTCTCTTTTTCGCCAGAATGGGACACGTTCTGCGCCGAGATCTGCGCACCGGCTCTAAGAATGTCCCCAAAGAATGTCCGGTTTTATTGTTGACCTCACGTCTCTTTTGTCGATAATTGACGGTATGAAAGGTCTGAATTGTTATGCTCCATCCGGGGTTCCCATTGACACCAAAGACGGGTTCCTCCAAACCCGGTCCATAGCATGGCTTTGTGTGCAGTGGGTTCCGGGTGACTTTCGGTTCGGACCTTTCTTCAATCTTGCAGCGGCCGGTCGGCTACCGGGTATGGCGGCTCGATTCCGCAATCCCAGATCGGCCGCTGTCGTTTTCTCTCGCTCCATTCCAGAACAAGGCGGGCTGCAATCATTTCAACTCTCCTATCCCAGTTGCGTTGTTCTGGCAGCCCGCCGTTTTTTTGTTGGCCCTTTTTGAAAGGATTTTACCATGGGAATCACTAACGACACTCAGCGCATCGAGGAGCTCGTGGGGCAAGTGCGTGATCTAATAAACGAAAGAGAATATGAAATGGCTCACAGCACTCTCGTAGATATCGAAGTTTGTATCCTGTCCTTGAAAAACCACATCGATCATCTTCGAAACATTGCCAACGATACTGATCGTCATATAAAAGAGATCGCCGGAGGTCCTTAACCATGAACCCCGAACAGCTATCAACTAAACTCGCTTTTGATATCCCGCATGAAGGCTTTGTTGTTTTCAATCAGTTTACCCTGGTAGCCAGGGACAATCAGCTCCGCTGCGTCCTTCCCTTCCAGCTTCTGAAAACCGATATCGTCGTCGCTGTTGTCAGCCAAACCGAAGCAACCAAAGGCTTCGATACCCCGTTCTGGCAGCGAATCAATATAAGAATCCAACAACTTCAACAGGAAGGAAAGCTATGTCCGCAACCCCCAAAACCTTAACCGCCGAACAATGTCAGCGCCTGCTCGATGCCCTCCTAAACAAGAACGGCACGCCAGGCCTGGCACGCCGAGGAATCCGCAACTACTGTATCGCCTGTCTTATGCTCGATGCAGGCCTGCGAGTCAGTGAGGTAGTCGGCCTCGATTTTAGTGATTTGATTTTCAACAACACCCCTGTAACTTCTTTAATCGTTCGACCGGAAATCGCCAAAAATCACAAAGAGCGTTCAATACCGATCTCCACGAGGCTCTGTGAGGCCCTGAAAAAAATGCACGAGTCGCATTGGTCTAACGTCCCTGCGAACGTGCAGCACAGGGCGTTCCCTTCTCGTGTCCCTGACAAACCACTCACAAGAAGGCAGGTTCACCGCATAATCAGCTACGCTGCGATCTCTGCGCTTGGACGGTCGGTGAATCCGCACGTACTCCGCCACACCTTTGCAAGCAGACTCATGCGCGTAACGAATATGAGGACCGTCCAGGAGCTCCTCGGACACAAGAACATTGTAAGCACCCAGATATACACCCACCCGGATGAGCAGGACAAAAAATCCGCTATCGACTTGATGCTCGAAAATGATACACGGTAACACTCACAGTTTGCCTGAAAGGATATCGACCATGAGGATTTTACTAATATGTCTCACTCTTGCCATACTGTTCTTTTGCTTCTTGCTCCTCTGGTTCATCAGGGCATACGCCGGAAGGAGCGCCGACCAGATCATCCAAGGCCATCGGACTGGCTCTGAAAAACAAATCATCAGGTGCATCGCCATCCTCACCTGGACCAACAAATGGATTAGCAAACATGAAGAACCGGACATCCGAAGAATCGAGCGACTCCGTGACATGCTCAAAGAAATGCAGCACCCGCACGACTAAGCGCCCTGCAGTCTGCAGGGCGAAGTCACTCTGAAAGGATATCGAACATGAACATTACTCTCATATTGCTTTGTCTCATCGTTTTCATCGGTATTGTCTTTCCATACCTTTGTCTGCGATACACACGAAACAGAGCCGACTTGATCATTGTATTGAAAAAACCAGCAAGCCCGGCACTGATGAACAGATACATCCGGGTCCTTAGAGTATCCTCTATCTTGCTTTTCGGTATTCAGCAAGAACGAGACCGTTATAGAATCGACAAACTGCGTGACATTCGCAATGAAATGCAGCACCCGCACGGCTAAGCGCTGTGCCGGCCATCTTAATCGTCAGGGAACTGTTCATCCAGCATTTGCTTCGCCTCGCGTAAGGACTTTATAGCCACATGCTCATGCTCGCAATCCAAAGCCCCTCCCGCTTTCTCGAGGATCTTGTTCAACTCGCTAATCAGTTGTTCTAGTTCCATTCTTTTCTCCTTATCAGTTTCATCTAGTATCGACCTTAACTCTCTCGGCTTCGTTGCGCCGCCGTCAGCCATACTATAAGCCTGATCTTTATTTAACTCGGTTACATCGCCATTCATATCTTCATGCTCCATTTTGCGCTCCTTCTTAGCTCAGCCTGCATATCCGCCGTCTCGATCATAATCTGGTAATTAGCAACTAACCTGTCAAAGTTCCGGGGATCCCGCCTGGCATAAGGTGGGGGTAGTATCGCATCCGCCATCGCCTCTCTGAACGGCTCGAACCCAATCCGCCATGCCTCCGCTATGTCCAGCACCGGCACCGGCCAACGTCTCAAACATTCCGGCAACGTTGACGTCAGCCTGCAAGCTGACGCCTCCGTCTCAAATATCTTCAACGTCACTTTACCAGGGTAATCCGTCAAATCGAAATCAAGAAATCTCCAAACCACATTGCCCAGAACAACCTGTGCCCCTTTTGGGATTGTGATCACAAGCGACCAACCATCCTTGCGTATCTTAGACGTTGCTACCACCTCACCAAGAATCGGCCGCCCATCAACGTCACGTTCATCAAGCACTCCAACCTCCGCCATATCAAGTATCCGAGAATCCGCTTTCCGACACCACACTACATCACTACCCCTTACAACATCCAGTTCATTCCTCACAAACCAAGGCACCGGCAACTGTGCTTTTTTGTTACGCAGTATCACCCTCCGCAAAGGCACATCATATCCACGTGTCCTTAGGCTTTTGAGCGCGCCCTCAGCTATCCTTGCAAGCTTGATCTGACTGTAAGGTCTGACCCATTGCTTTACTTCCTGTTGTTTCTCGACTTTTGATAACATCTATTTTTGGCTCAAAAATGAGGGTTTTTCTATTTGCGTACGCTAAGCCCATACCACCCCTTTGTATGGTATCCCACGGGGTACTGTCGAGCGTCTCACAGGGCACAGGGCACTTGCAACTACCAACCTAGTCATTATACCAGAACCGAGACAATTTTCAAGAGCCAGCGTCAGCTTGCAGACTGTCCACACGCTTCGCAACCCGCCGCCTACGGCTTTTGTTCGTAGCTTTATCTGCGCATACCTTACACCAATTCGCCAATCCGTCTATATTTCTTCTGCGTTTATAGTAATGGCTTTTGTCCTTCCACTCATCGCATTTATTGCATTGCTTCCTTACCTGATCTCTTTTTTTCGCCATCCGATTTACCTCACTTTCTTAGAGCTTCACCGATTACAGTAGCTCTCATAATACAGCCCTTACCACTTTGTTCTATTCCTTTTTTGCGGGCGGATTTGGCTGCCCCACAGCAGCCAAAGACAAATCCGACCGCCTCAATTCTAGCTCCTTAGTTCTCTCTCTACTCTAACTAATATGAACCGCGCACATCTGTTCGGGGTAACCCCGAACATCTGTTCGGTCATCCCCGAACGTTTCTTCGGTCTACCCCGAACGTCTCTTCGGTCATCCCCGAACGTTTGTTCGGGGCTGTAAAACCTCTGGACTTCGTTTTGCGGTAAAAATCAGCCTTGTCATTTACCACCCCAGCCTTGACCTCTGCTTTTAACCTCTCCTCCGCCATCGCCACAACGTCTGGATTCTTCACCGCGAAAATCTTCCTCTTACTGCTATTCCAGTTCGTAATCCATAGCTCTCCGCCAAGCCATAACTCCGTCAGCAACATTTGTATATACCTCTCTGTTACTCGAAACTCTGCCGCTAACGTCACATTCTCCATCCAACACCCAGCCGCTCCAAAGCTCGCTATTCTCATAAACAATAACCTTGCAAACGCGCTATATTCTCCACACATCACCCTCTTAACCCAATTCAGTTGCCAATACGCCTTATGCCCTGTGCCTGACCCTGTTTGCCTCTTTGTCTTTTGCTTAGCCATATTGGCCTCCTTACCTGTTCACAAACGCATCCCTGAAAATATTTTTGCACTTTAATCATAAAGGCTTGACAGATTCAGTCGAATTGCCGATGATATGAGTAGTTGAAGTTCAATACCATCTGACCTCGGCGTATTTCCGTCAGGCCCTTTCGGGTACCAGCTCTATTTTATTATCGGATTAACATCACTACCAGCTTAAACCAAGTTTTTTCTTGATGCGCCCGGGACCATCGGCAGCCATGCACATTCAGCCTTGTAAAAAGGACGTATCGTCCGGAGACTAAAAACCGCGTTCCGGACTCAATAGTCCAATGTCACTGTCTTGAGCTGAAAGCGATCCGTTGATATCAACTAGGTATGTAAAGAGACACTACCAGGGCAAATCCTGTCCTCACAGTAGCGATTCCTCACCAGTTCTGTTTTCTAATATCCTTTGATGGTCCTTGCCAAACAAATAGTTCAAAATCGAAGATGTGTGCTCCAACGAATGAATCCTCGGCTTGTTTATCGTATCTCGCCATTGCTCAATTCCTCCAGGTACAGATGCAGCCGCGTTGTAAATGTATTCACCTATGCAGATCAGTTCTAAATTGTTGCCGCAGTAACCATCTACTGTAGCGTCACCACAAGGCGCATTGGCAAGGCCTTTCTCACAACCGCCAATCGTGCACAGGCCAAAGTTCTCCGGCAGATAGCAATCCCCGCACCCCTTGCAATCAAACATCAAATACTTAACCGCCTTTTCCGAGGCGTTAAACAGCTTATACACTACTCCTTTTCCTTTAGCAGCCCCCAATGCCGACATCACCTTTCGGAATGCGTGAAACCCTCTATAATCCGGGTCCAGGACCGCACGGTGGAAAAAGTCAAAGTATTTGTGCTTAAACTTTTTGTGGGGCTTTGATAGTGTGACCATCTTGCCCTCCCAGTCATACAGATAAAACCCACCTTCTTTCGGCCAATAAAGATTAGCCTGGTACTTTACCCAGTTGTCCCCAATCTCTAGTGCTCGCTCAATTACTTGCACAAACACTTTGAAATCATGCACTGATC